>JASJGT010000108.1:0-5221 GCA_033791405.1 Desulfuromusa sp. | reverse complement strand
TTTCCAGTTCGGGTTTGCAGCATATAGAGTTTCCCTTTTTCTATCGTAAACTCAATATCCTGCATATCCTTATAGTGCTGTTCCAAAGTTTCACGGATATTAACCAGCTGTGCGTAGCTATCGGGCATAACCTCTTCCATTGCGGGAAGATCACCCTCCTTATGTTTAACCAGGTTGATCGGCTGGGGAGTTCGAATCCCGGCAACCACATCTTCTCCCTGGGCATTAACCAGATATTCTCCGTAAAAATAATTTTCTCCAGTTGCTGGATCACGAGTAAAAGCAACACCGGTTGCACAATCATCACCCATGTTACCGAAAACCATTCCCTGGACAGTGACAGCGGTTCCCCAGTCACTGGGGATAGCATGAAGTTTACGATAGGTCACAGCACGGGGAGTCATCCATGAACCAAACACCGCACCGATAGCCTCCCAAAGCTGTTGCAGCGGTTCCTCGGGGAAAACTTCTCCCAGACTTTTTTTGTAAATCACTTTAAAGTCACTCACCAGTTGCTTTAGATCCTCAGCCGTCAGTTCGGTATCCAGCTCTACACCCTGTTGCTCTTTTTTCTGCGCCAGTTTTTTTGCAAAGGCGTCACCATTCATCCCTTTGACAACGTTGGCATACATCTGAATGAAACGCCGATAAGAATCATAAGCAAAACGGGGATCGTTGCTTTGGCGGATAACCCCTTGAATGGTCTGATCGTTCAACCCCAAGTTAAGAACCGTATCCATCATTCCTGGCATTGAAGCACGAGCACCGGAGCGAACCGAAACAAGTAACGGATCATCACTGCTACCAAATCCCTTATTCATCCGTTGTTCAAGGGTTACCAACGCCTTGGCGACTTCATCTCGTAAACCATCAGGATAATCTTGATTGTTCGAATAGTAAGCCGTGCAGACATCCGTCGTGAGGGTAAAGCCCGGGGGAACGGGTAAGCCAATGGAGGTCATTTCAGCAAGGTTCGCCCCCTTGCCACCCAGCAATCCCTTCATTGAACCATCACCGTCAGCCTGACCATCACCAAAAGCGTAAACATATTTAGACATTTTGCTGCTCCTTAACAAAGAAGTATCCTGAGTAATTAGCCGTTAAGCAATCCGACGGAAATCGGCAATTCCTTTAAACAAACTTGCTACACCGGTTAACAGGGCCAAGCGGTTATTTTTAATCAATTCATCATCTACCATAACCATAACACCATCAAAAAAGGTATCAACTGGCTGACGTAATCCGGCAATTGTTTCTAAAGCCTGAGAATAATTACGCTCAGAAATATATTTTTTCACTTTCCCTTGGACCTCTTGTAAACTGGCATAAAGATCTTTTTCACACTCTTCTGTCAGCAAAACTGGATCGATGGGTTGGTCTAATCCCCCCTTGATAATATTTCCCACCCGTTTAAATGCAACCGCCAGCGGTTCAAAATCATCCAGATTTTTCAATGAAGCGAGTGCTTTAATTCGCTCAATAGCATCGATCGGTTCAATAAATGAAGCACTCAAAACAGCATCAATCACGTCTGCTGGATAACTTTGGGATGATAACATATTGACCAGCCGCAAACGGATAAACTCAATCACATCACTAATAATTTCTTCTGCTGCACGTTGTCTCTTGGTTTCAAGTAATCGCACACTTTTTGCGACCAAATCGGGAATTGAAATGGTATAGCCACGATCCAGAATTATTGTCAGGATACCGATAGCACTGCGCCGTAAAGCGTATGGATCAGCGGTTCCAGTCGGAATCAACCCAACACTGAAACAACCGCAAATCGTATCTATTTTATCTGCCAAAGAAATAAAAGCGCCAACATCATCACTTGGAAGATCACCACCAGCCTGAGTCGGTAGATAGTGTTCATAGATTGCTGTTGCTACCCGTGGGTCCTCCCCTTCCAACAGTGCATACTCACGCCCCATGATCCCCTGTAACTCCGGAAACTCATAGACCATCGCACTCTCAAGATCACATTTAGCAAGAGTTGCGGCACGCTTTGTTATCTCAACAGCTTCTGGAGAAAATTGTTGCGCCAACCCGATGGCCAGTTCGGTAAAACGTTCTACCTTCTCAAAACTGGTTCCCAATTTAGCCTGATAAACCACTTTTTTCAGCGGTTCAAGACGTGCCTCCAATTTACTTTTCTGATCCTCTCGCCAGAAAAACATCGCGTCCGATAAACGTGCCTTAAGGACCCGCTCATTGCCAGCGATGACAACCGCTGGATCTTTCACCAAGGTGTTAGCTATGGTAATGAAATGAGGCAGCAGCTTACCCTGCTCGTCGATCAGAGTGAAGTAACGCTGATGTTCACGCATACTGGTAATCAGCAATTCAGGGGGTAACTGGAGGAAGCGTTCTTCAATTGCACCAGCAAGTGCTTGTGGGGTTTCAACCAAGAAACAGACCTCATCAAGAAGATCGTCATCAGGATTAATTTTACCACCCAGTTGTTTGGCGAGAACTTCAAGCTGCTCCTCAATCAGTTGACGACGCTTTTCAGACTGAGGAATGACATGCTGCTGTTCAGCTTTTGTGATGTAGTCTTCAGCACCACTCACGGAAAACTCTTCGGGAGCCATGAAGCGATGCCCACGTGAGAGGTTACCACTTTGCAAGTCTCCAAAAGTAAACGGGATGATATCGCCAGCGTAGGTTGCAACAATCCAATGCATAGGCCGAACAAAGCGAATATCCAGGTCTTTCCAACGCATCGACTTTTTAAACGGGATTTTACCAATCATACGGGGAAGAATGTGCGCAAGTTGCTCAACTGACTTTCCACCCTCAATCACCTTAGACAGGAACAGGTATTCACCCTTTTCAGTCTTGATCGTTTTCAACTCATCAACACTGACACCATTGGTTCGGGCGAACCCTTCCGCAGCCTTGGTTGGTTTACCCTCTGCATCAAAAGCGATTTTAGTCGGTGGACCGGTCAGTTCAAGCTCCTGCCGCTGCTGTTGCTTAGCAACAGCGGCTATCGAAATAGCCAAACGCCGTGGCGTAGCAAAGGTACGGATTTCCCCATAACTGATACGAGCGCTGTCCAATTCCTGGCAGAGTAGCCGCTGGATATCATTCAGGGCACGGGGGATAAATCCCGCGGGGATCTCTTCGGTACCCAATTCAAGAAACAGTTCTGCAGACATGTCCTTCTCCAATATTGAACATCGGCCAACACAAGCAGCCGACGGGGTCATCACTTCTTCAGCAAAGGGAAACCGAGTTTCTCACGTTGTTTGACATAACCTTCTGCACACAGCTTTGCCATGCTCCGCACCCGGCCAATATAACTGGCTCGTTCTGTCACCGATATAGCGCTACGGGCATCAAGCAGATTAAAAGCATGCGACCCCTTAAGAACAAAATCGTAAGCCGGGAAGATCAGATCTTTTTCTGCCAGTCGAAGGGACTCTTTCTCGTACATATCAAACAGCTGGAACAGCATATCGGTATCAGCTTCTTCAAAATTGTAGTGAGAAAATTCAACCTCCGTCTGGTGGTGGATATCTCCATACTTGATTCCATCCGTCCATTCCAGATCGTATACGTTATCAACCCCTTGCAGGTACATCGCAATCCGTTCACAACCGTAGGTGATTTCACCAGAGATTGGTTTCAGATCGATACCACCACACTGCTGGAAATAGGTAAATTGGGTTATTTCCATACCATCCAACCAGACCTCCCAACCAAGCCCCCAGGCTCCCAGAGTTGGCCCCTCCCAATTGTCCTCGACAAATCGAATATCGTGTGCCAGTGGATCAATACCAAAACTTTTAAGTGAATCCAGATAGAGATCCTGAATATTCTGCGGTGACGGCTTGAGGATGACCTGAAATTGGTAATAGTGCTGCAAACGATTAGGATTCTCACCGTAACGGCCATCCGTTGGGCGACGCGAAGGCTCAACATAAGCAACATTCCAAGGTTCAGGACCAAGCGCACGTAAAAATGTTGCCGGATTAAAGGTTCCAGCCCCCTTTTCTATATCGTACGGTTGCTGAATGACACAGCCCTGTTCGGCCCAATAGTTTTGCAACGAAAGGATTAAATTCTGAAAAGTCACAATACCTCCAAAAAAGCTAAAATCCACCAGCAAAAAACGGGGATACAGATACAAAATGGAGTCGCGAGTTTAGCTCTCGCCCCTCAAGATGTCAAGATTCGTAAAGGTCAAAGTTAGGAGAGAAACTTGAGTGATTTAGGTTCTCTTGGCAGAATTTGTTGCAAAACTTGGTTGAGGATTAAAGCGGATTGCTGCAGCGTTTTTTGGCCAAAGGAAAACCCTTCAAACTGCTGATGAGAAACCTTGAGTGAACGAGCTAATGAACCAACAGTACCAAGGTCGATAGAGAGTCCGACTGACCCGGCACAATCAAGACAGAGGCTCCCGCCCCGATTAGCGTCAAAACGGATCGGTTCATTATCAAAAATCTTCAGGCATTCGCTGCAATGGAGCAGGTGGGGTATATATCCGAGCAGATAGACCAAACGCAATTCAAAGAGCAGTCTGGCGCTCAACCCAACGCCACCTTGCTCAAGGTAGTCAAGGAAGCTGCATAAGAGCTCATAAATCAGTTGATGTGATTCCCCCTCCTCCAGTAATAGGGTAACCAATTCAACACCATAGCTGGCGAGAGCAAGACGCTGGAAATCACCACGTAATCCAAAGCGTGAAGTGATCAGTTCAGCTTCCTGCAACAACCAGAAAGCTCCTCGCCCTTTTTTCCATTGAAAAACGGCTTGAGTAAATGGGTCAAGTACGGCACCAAAGCGCTTACGACTTTTTCGAGCAGATTTGGCAAAACCTTTCTGTAGACCATATTGGGCGGTAAAGAGAGTCAAAATCATATCTGACTCTCCATAGTTAATATGATGTAAAACCAAGGCTTCACAACGTTGGGGGATATTCTCCATGACGTTTCTATAAACTCATAAAAGTAAAAAAAGGGATAAGACCGTGGTACAGTTACTTTATTAAGTAAGGAAGAAACAGGGTTGCCGCACTGAAGTAAATCAGGATGCCACTAATATCGTTGACAGTCTGAACAATCGGGCTGGAAGCAATCGCAGGATCTATTCCTACATTTTTAAAGAAAACCGTCACCAAAACCCCCATACAAGCAGCAACAGTAATCGCAGTGACCATTGCAATACCAACGACGAGACCAAAATAAATATTTTGGTGCCACACGGTTGCGAC
>JASJGT010000107.1:0-31747 GCA_033791405.1 Desulfuromusa sp. | reverse complement strand
CAGATCACATAAAGAAATGCAGCCAGCCAACCAAGCTTGCCAAATGGTCTTAACGCCCATAGGTACAAAAGAACCCCTGGAGCCACCCCGAAAGAGATAACATCAGCCAGGGAATCAAGTTCAACCCCGAATTTACTACTGGTTCCTGTTAATCTGGCAACCTTTCCATCCAGACCATCAAAAATAGCCGCCAGCAGAATGAACCAGGCAGCTCGTTCATAATTGCCATCGGTAGCGGCAATTATGACGTAAAATCCAGCAAAAATTCCCCCAGCGGTAATCAGGTTTGGAAGAAGATATACCCCTTTGCGGAGATTCTCCCGCTTTTCATCTCTTAAACAGTCTTCGTTCAAGATAAAGCCCCCAGAACAGTTTCGCCAGCAACAGTATGTTCACCAAGGGTCACTGCCACATCAGCATTTTTTGGAAGATAGATATCAACCCGCGAACCAAAGCGGATCAATCCATAGCGTGTGCCCCGTTGTAATAAATCTCCAATCACAGGATAAGTGACAATTCTTCGAGCAATCAAACCAGCAATCTGGACAAAAAGAATCTTTGAACCACTCTCTGTTTCCAAAAGAATCCCGGATTGTTCGTTGCTTTCACTTGCTTTATCATAGGAAGCATTGACGAAACTTCCCTTATTATAATACATGTCAACGACTTTCCCATCACAGGGAACCCGATTGACATGGACATTAAAAACGGACATGAAAATGCTGATTTTCATCACCTTTTCTTTGAAATAACGCTCTTCCTCAACTTCACCAACAAAAATAATTTTACCATCTGCAGGGGCAATAACCAGATCTTCACCCGTAGGAATAACGCGTTCTGGATTACGGAAAAAGTAGGTACTGAAAAGGGTCAAAAATAACAATAAGAGAGTCAGAGTTGCCCAGCCCAAAAGAGCAAATACCAGTGTGATAAAACCAAACAGAGCTATAAAAGGATAGCCTTCACGAACAATCAGTTGATTTCTATTTTGCATGAAAATCCTCAGTGTTTAATAATTACTACATTCGCAGAAAAAGAGTTAACCTACAACCCCTTTAGGACCACGACCAATAACGACCGGTCCTGAACGAACAACTTCCTTAATCCCCATCGGCCGTAACAACTCTAAAATACCATTTATTTTCGCCGGGGCTCCGGTAATTTCAATCGTGTAGGACTTAGGTGTAACATCAATAACTTTGGCACGAAAGATATCGACAATTCGCAACGCCTCTGCCCGACTTTCAGCATCTGTTGAAACCTTGATCAGAGCCAATTCGCGCTCAATATAATCCCCATCGGTAAAATCGACAACTTTAATGGTAGAGATCAACTTATTCAGCTGTTTGGTGATTTGTTCTAAAATATGATCATCACCCCGCGTCACCAAGGTCATGCGGGAAAGATCAGATTCCATCGTTGGAGCGACAGAGAGGCTTTCAATATTGAAGCCACGCCCGGAAAATAATCCAGAAATTCTGGAAAGAACGCCAAATTCATTCTCCACCAGAACCGAAATTGTATGTTTCATCTATTTTATCCTCCCGACCAAATAGCTAGCCGATCTATAATTCACATTTCTAGGAAGCAAGAACCATTTCATGAATTGCTTTACCAGCCGGAACCATTGGCAGAACATTCTCTTCTCGTGAAACCTTGAAATTCATCAATACTGGACCTGGGGTTTCTAGCGCTTGCTTAATCGTTGCTTCAACTTCATCAACCTTTGTCGCCTCCAAACCAGTAGCACCATAGGCCTCAGCAAGCTTAATAAAGTCAATGGGTAATTCCATAACAGTCTGACTATAGCGTTTTTCAAAAAACATCTGCTGCCACTGGCGAACCATTCCCAGGTAATTATTGTTAAGGATAGCGATTTTAACCGGCAACTGATACTGCACCAGAGTCGCTAGTTCCTGAGAATTCATCTGAAAAGAACCATCACCAGAAATATCAATAACTTGCCGATCAGGATAGGCAACTTGGGCCCCCAAAGCAGCAGGAAGACCAAATCCCATCGTTCCCAACCCACCAGAGGTCAAAAAAGTTTTCGGTTGTCTAAAAGTAAAAAACTGAGCCGCCCACATCTGATGTTGACCAACCTCAGTCGTGATAATGGCATCCTCATCGGTCATCTCGCTGATTTTTTCGATGACAAATTGCGGCTTGATTACCGACTTGGAAGAACGGTATGTCATTGGATGACGCTCTTTCCACTCTTCAATAGTAGATCGCCATTCATCTGTCGCCTCAATCAGATCTTCAACCAGTTCTGGTTTTTTATTCAGGTAGCCGTGCAACTTACCCAAAACATCTTTCAGATCACCGACAATCGGCAGGTCAACCACCACATTTTTCCCGATTGAAGTTGGATCAATATCGACATGGATAATTTTAGCCTTCTCAGCAAAACTGTCGATTCGGCCAGTCACCCGGTCATCAAATCTGGAACCAACAGCGATCAACAGATCACACTCTGTGACGGACATATTGGCAAAAAACGTTCCGTGCATTCCGAGCATTCCCAAAGCTAGCGGGTGCCGTTGGGGAAAAGCAGCCATTGCCATCAAAGTTGTTGTTACAGGAATTTTGGTCTGTTCTGCCAGCTTAAGTAACACATCATCAGCCCCTGACAGAGTGATTCCACCACCGACATAGAGGACCGGCCTGCGTGCTGCAAGAATCATTTTTGCAGCTTTTTCAATCTGTCGGATATTGCCACTATAGGTTGGTTTATAACCACGTAAACTGACTTTATCAGGGTAACTAAATTTATGTGTAGTGACCTGAATATCCTTCGGCAGGTCGATCAATACCGGCCCAGGTCGACCAGTTCGAGCGATATAAAAAGCTTCCTTGATCGTTCTAGCCAGATCGCGGATATCCTTAATCAGAAAATTATGCTTGGTACAGGGGCGGGTAATGCCACACATATCCGCTTCCTGAAATGCATCGTTACCAATGAGCGGCGTTGGAACCTGACCGGTGATAATCACCATGGGAATTGAGTCCATATAGGCCGTTGCAATGCCAGTCACTGTATTTGTTGCACCTGGGCCGCTGGTAGCAATGGCGACACCGACCTTACCGGTACAACGGGCATAACCATCCGCAGCATGGACAGCCGCCTGTTCGTGTCGAGTCAAAACATGATTGATTGATGAGTCAAAAAGATCATCATAAATATTGATGACAGCTCCTCCGGGGTAACCGAAAACCGTATCGACCCCTTCAAGCTTTAATGATTCAAGTAAAATCTGTGATCCGGTCAATTCCATCTATTCCTCCTCAAATTTTCCATTCTTCATTTCGTTCTACAAAGTTGTATTTGTTTTTCAGGGGCGAAGACATACCTACGTATGCCAAGATCCTGAAAAAGTGCTGTAACGTCGTAAGGCGGACTTTTCGCGCCGCCATCTAGATACAGCAAAGGGTTTAAGCGGATGCTTAAACCCTTTGCTGTATCGAAACATCCCGTTGTTACAAAACGGGATCAGGTGGTAACTGATTGGAGGATTTTTTCCATTTCATCTTTACCAACAAGTTTCATTTTTTTCACTTTGTTTTTTTCCAGCTCTTCCTGCGGGGATAAATATCCCTTTTTGTCATACTCAGCTAACTGTTTTTCAAACAGGGAATGTTCTTCGTAAAGCATGCGAAAACGGGGGTTAGTCTCAGTAAGGTTTTGCAAAAGGGTTTGATCAATGGCCATTGGCACCTCCGCGGATATAAGGGGATTAAAACTGGGGGAAAGTTACCTATATAAGTAACCAAATTGACGCAAAATTGTCAACTGTTAAGCTGGGTTTTAGATACTTTGTCATTTAGGTAAATTCAATTCAGCATCCGATGGTCGAATATAGGTCGGAAGTATTTCAGCAGCATCTTGAACCAAACCTCCCTGCCATGCCTTTAGGGACAACCAGGAAGCATGAGCAGCACGAAGTTGGTGGGCGGTTGCAACGGGAATCAAGGCGTTATCGGCAAGAATTTCATCAATAAGACCGCGATAGAGAACAACCCCATCCCCAACCAGTGCAACCTTTCCGGTTATCCCCTTCAGCAACTGTTCTGGAGGTAAAACGGAAGGCCCTCCTATCGCAACTGGGCCAGCGGTATGGTGCCATTCAAATAACTGACTATAGACCTCTTTTTTCCGCGCATCCAAAAAGGCACAAATAGGAGTTGGCGATAGGGGTAGATTCATCGCAACAGCTTGTAGGGATGAGATAGGAACAACTGGTTTGTTTAGAACCTGGGCTAAACCCTTGATCGTAGCAATACCAATTCGCAGGCCAGTAAAAGAACCAGGCCCAGTGACCACTGCCAGAAGATCAAGATCTTCAAGTTGCCAACCAGCCTCTACCAACAGCAGATCGATCTGCTTCAACAATTTTTCACTGTGGGTACTGCTAACATTTAAAAGAGATTCAGCAACCAGGGCTTCGCCCTGACACAGAGAAACGCTGCCAGTTAACGACGAACTATCAACTGCAAGGATTTTCATCCCTCCCACGTTTCCCATTAACCCCACAACCTGACAATGTCGTTGTAAAATGCCAGAACCATCAACATCAGCAACATAGCCATTCCAACCTGCTGTGCCATCTCCCGGGCGCGGATCGACACAGGTCGACGAATAATCAATTCGATAATATAAAAGAGGATATGTCCACCATCTAAAATTGGGATCGGCAACAGGTTTAGAATCCCCAACTGAATAGAGATAAAAGCCAGAACCGACAAAATCGCTGATAGGTCAGTTTGTGCTGCCTGCCCGGCAATCTGGACAACAGTAATCGGCCCACCAATATTTTTAGTTGAAACATTGCCGCTAAACAGTTTCTGCACAAAGACAACCGTTAGCTTAATCAGCTCCCAGGTTCGGTTGGCTCCTTCACGTAACGCATCAATAAAACCAAAACGCTTCAACTCTGAACTATAGGCTGGAGCAATACCAAGTAGATATTCGCCTTCAACGTCACGTTGCTTAGGTGTTAGCTCAACAGTAAGCAGCTCTCCAGCCCGTTCCAGCTGAACCGGAACAGCCTTGTTGCCAATTTCCTGAATAATCCCCTTTAAATCGTACCAGGAGGAAATTGGATAATCTTCTATTTGCAGGATTAAATCCCCTTCCTGGAGACCCGCTATCGCTGCTGGCATATCAGGAGCCAAGCCACCGATACGTGCCACTTGCCCAGGCAAAAGACCCAGTGCTTGCATTCCTTGCAGACTGTCGTTATCGGCTGGAATTTCCAGCTGCAGCTCTTTCCCGTTCCGATCAACCTGAAAAGTCAGATTATTCCCGGCATGAGAAATAAAGCTCATATTTGTTTCATTCCAGCTAGCAACTGTCCGCTGATTCACTCCAATCACGCAGTCATCAGCAAGAAATCCTCCAACAGCGGCATTCGATTCAGGAACAACATAACCAACACAAGCCGGTTGATCCAAATACGTTGGCAGCTGCACCCCCACCATAAAAGAGATGGGAAGAATTAACAGGGGAAGCACCAGGTTCATAATTGGGCCAGCCGAAACAATTGCTAACCGTTTAGCAACCGACTGCGCCGAAAAAGAACGGGCCGCCTCTTCAGGAGAGAGCTCAACCTCTTCACCTTGATCGCCCCCCCCTTCGCCAAGCATCTGCACATAACCACCAAGAGGAATTGCGCAAATCTGATATTCTGTTTCTCCGCGGCGATGAGATGCTAACTTGGGACCAAACCCGAGGGAAAACTTTAAAACTTTTACGCCACACATTTTGGCGACAATAAAATGTCCAAGTTCATGAATGAAAACCAGAACTCCCAGCATCAAAATGCCAGCTATAATCGTTGTCATGTCAATCCTCCACTGATTAATTCTTGTGCTTCATACCGACCCCAACGGTCAGCATGCAGAGCTTGATCCACAGTGGTAAGATCTTCGCTCTGGTGCTGTAACATAACTTTTTCTATCACTTTTGCAATCCCCAGAAAACTGAGTTTATGGTTTAAAAAAGCCTCAACAGCAACTTCATTTGCCGCATTCATCACCGCTGGAACCGTACCACCCATAGCTAAAGCGTCATAAGCAAGTTGGAGACAGGGGAAATGGTCTAAATTTGGTTCAGAAAATGATAATTTTCCAATTCCACATAGATCAAGAGGCTGTTGGGTCAACGGCAGCCGTTCCGGCCAGGACAAAGCATAAGCAATTGGAGTTTTCATATCAGGAATACCCAACTGAGCCATGACCGCGCCATCATGGTATTCAACCAGCGAATGAATAATGCTTTCAGGATGGATATGAACATCGATCATGGTCGCAGGAAAATCGAACAACCAATGAGCTTCAATCACCTCCAGCCCCTTATTCATCATGGTAGCCGAATCAATGGATATTTTTCTACCCATATCCCAATTAGGATGAGCTAAAGCATCTGCTGGAGAGATTGTCTCGAACTGCGCCGATCTATACTCTCGGAATGGCCCCCCGGAAGCAGTCAAAAGCAACCGCCGCACATCTTCACGACGCTGACCAGCCAGAGATTGAAAAATGGCGGAATGTTCACTATCTACGGGAATCAGATTAACTTTTTGCCGGTCAACCTCTTTCATAATCAAGCTGCCAGCAGTCACCAGGGTTTCTTTATTGGCCAGGGCGATATCTTTCCCCGACTTAATCGCCGCCATTGTTGGAACTAGACCTACTGCACCAACAACTGCAGCAACGACCATGTCAATCTCGGGAAGGGTCGCACAATGGATCATCCCCTCAACACCACAACTGATGTGGAGATCAACCCCTTTAAAGCGCCGGTTTAACTTTTCCGCATCCTGTTCTGAGACAACCGAAACACAACCTGGCTGAAAATCTTCAATCTGCCTCTGTAACAGATCAATATTGTTTCCAGCAGTCAAAGCAACAATCTGATAACGATCAGGAAAAGCTTTAACTATCTCCAGAGTATTAACACCAATCGACCCCGTCGAGCCTAAAATAGCTATTTTTTTCAACTCTACTCTCAGCCCCCGTAACCATACCGTGCGATATAATAAATAACGGGGAACGCAAACAACAAACTATCCAGACGATCTAAAATTCCACCATGCCCGGGAATCATATTTCCAGAATCTTTAACCTGACAGGCACGTTTCAATAATGATTCAAAGAGGTCGCCCAATTGCCCGACAACACCAAGCACCAGACCAATCAAGACTCCATCGACGACACCAATAACTGGTAGGAAAGTAAATTTGACCAACATAACCGCAAAAATGGATCCAATTAAGCCACCAATACCACCCTCTATAGTCTTGTTCGGGCTGACAGCAGGGTACAGCTTCCGTTTGCCAATTTTTCTACCGATAAAATAGGCAAAACTATCACAACTCATGATCACAATGAGGGTCAGAAAAATCCAGCGTTGTCCATCGGGTAGCATCCGTAGTGGAATCAAATGTCCCAGTAGCAGCGGAAGATAAATAAGCCCGAGAATAATCCAACCTAAGCGGTGGTGAACTTCAGTGATCGGCGGTAAACGGAACAGGAATAACAGAGAAAAGAGCAGCATAGCCCCGGTCAACAAGGGAAACAGCAAAACTACACTTTCATAATACAGGAGAGGGATAACCGCAGCACCAATGATAGCAGCAAGCCGCTGCTCCAGACGGTGTTCTGTCCCCAATCCCATCCGGTTAAACTCGATCAGACTCAAAAACAGAACCAAGGTCAGAAAAACTGAAAAAACGGCTGAATTAGAGTAGCCAAGGAGCAAAATAAGTAACGGCAAGGCTATAATAGCGGTGATAATACGTTGTTTAATTGCTAATCTCCTATTTTCACCCTAATTGATCGTCTGTAAGCCCAAATCGACGTTTACGTTGCAAATACTCGTTTAGAGCTTTCTGTAATTCGACGGCATCAAAATCGGGCCAGAGGACATCGGTAAAATAAAACTCAGCATATGCCGCTTGCCAGAGAAGAAAGTTACTGATCCGTATTTCACCACTGGTTCTAATCAGCAAATCTGGTTCAGGAATATCTCCAGTATCAAGAAATGTTGAGAAAGTTTTATTGTCAAGCTGATCAATTTCCAGACGCCCATCGAGTGCTTCCTGAGCAATTCGTTTGGCGGCACGCATGATCTCATCCCTGCCGCCATAGGAGAGAGCTAGCACCAGAGTCAGGGTCTGACCTTGCGCGGTCTCCCTTTCAGCGTCGGCCAATGCAGCTTGGACTGGCGCCGACAGACGAGATAGATCACCGATAACCCGCAACCTGACCCCCTCAGTTAACATTTTCTGTCGTTGTGAAGCCAAAAACTGTAGTAATAGCTCCATAAGTGCGTCAATTTCGGGACGTGGACGACCCCAGTTTTCGGAACTAAAGGCGAACAGGCTAAGGAAGTGGATACCGTGCCGGACACACTCATCAACTACCTGGGTAACGGTCTCAACCCCTTGCTGGTGCCCTGCTATCCTTGGAAGTTCACGTTGTTTAGCCCAACGCCCGTTACCATCCATGATAATGGCAAGATGCTCAAGAGGGGGTTTTCTTGTCGCTTCTGTGATTGCTGACATTTAAAAACCTAAAAGAAAAAATCTGGGGTCACCAGTATAAAAATAGGGCTAAGAAAAATAACATGGTTGATATCTGAACAGCAAGAAATTGGTCCTTTGCATATTTTTACAGCGCATAAAAAAAGGGCGCTTCAAACAACGCCCTGTGCGAACTTTATTGTAATCTGATCAGTCAATGATCGCCTTGACCGGACAAGTATCAACACAAGCACGGCAGTCTGTACAATCATCGGTAATAATGTAAATATCTCCTGATTCAACAATGGCACCTACAGGACAAGCTTCCACACAGGTTCCACAGCCAATACACTCTTCTGTTATTTTCAGAGTCATTCGTATCTCCCTTCGTCAAAATGAAAAATAAAGGTCAAATTTCCATGACTTCCTGTTCTTTATTCTGCACTATCGAGTCGATGGTGCTGACAAAGTCATCAGTGATTTGCTGCACATCCTTCTCACTCCGTTTGAGATCGTCTTCGGTAATTTCTTTCTCTTTCTCCAACATTTTAAGAGTTTCGTTGGCATCACGGCGTGAATTGCGCACAGAAATTTTAGCATCTTCTGACATCCGTTTAATGATTTTAACCATTTCACGACGCCGTTCTTCGGTCAAAGCCGGGACAGGCAGACGAATCAACAATCCGTCTGATGAGGGGGTCAATCCAAGATCTGCTTTAAAAATTGCTTTTTCAATATCGGGAATTAAATTCTTCTCCCACGGCTGAACCGTCATCAAGCGTGCTTCCGGAACCGCTAGAGTAGCGACCTGACTGAGCGGTGTCGGCACTCCGTAGTAGTCGACCTTGACATCATCCAATAATGAAACACTGGCACGGCCAGTACGAACCTTGGTCATCTCTTTTCTCAAAGACTTAACCGCCTTATCCATTGCGGCACGAGCTTCACTCAAAACTTCATCAATCATTCCCGCCACCTCCCTCGACAATTGTTCCGATTTTCTCACCAAAAACCACTTTTTTGATATTATCACGATGAGTCATGTCAAAAATAATCATCGGCAGATTATTATCCATACACAGCGAAGTTGCAGTTGCATCCATAACCTGCAGCCCCTTCTGCAGGACTTCCAAGTAGGTCAATCTAGGCAGTTTAACGGCATTCTTATCCTTTTTCGGATCGGCAGTATAAACACCATCCACCTTGGTTGCCTTGAGGATGACTTCGGCATTGATCTCCATAGCCCGCAAACTAGCGGCAGTATCGGTTGTAAAGTACGGATTCCCGGTACCAGCACTGAAGATAACAACACGCCCTTTTTCCAGATGGCGCACTGCGCGACGCCGGATATAAGGCTCAGCTATCTGTTGCATATCAATCGCCGATTGAACCCGAGTAACAACACCCTGCTTCTCCAAAGCATCCTGCATGGCCAGACTGTTCATGACTGTCGCCAACATCCCCATATAGTCAGCACTGGCACGATCCATCCCTTTGGATGAAGCCGCCAAACCACGGAAAATGTTACCACCACCAATCACCACAGCAATCTCAACCCCAAGCGCGCTGACCTCTTTAATTTCAGCAGCAATCCCATTAATAACATCAGGATCGATACCATAGCCCTGCTCACCTGCCAGGGCCTCACCGCTCAACTTCAGTAGAATTCGTCGGTATTTGATTGTAGCCACAAATGTCTCCTACCTATTAGAAATGCAAAGAATCTAGATGGCTAAGCAAGAATTTCGCCCTACAAGGCGTAGCGATTTTCCAAGGACGAAGACATACATAGAGGATGTCGAGATCTTGAAAAATCACTGCAACGCCGTAGAGCGGACTTATTGCAACGCCATCATTACTTACTCATAGCTGCAACTTCAGCAGCAAAATCATCCTCTTTTTTCTCAATACCTTCACCAAGCTGGTAGCGAACATAGCTCTTAAGCTTGATATCAGTACCAATTTCTTTGGCCAGGGCGCTAATAATCTTGCCAACTTTCTGGTCGGGATCAATAACAAAAGCCTGCTCTACAAGACAAACTTCACCAAAATATTTGTTGATCTGGCCAAGAATAATCTTTTCAACAATATTTTCCGGCTTACCACTGTCCAGAGCCTTAACCCGCATAATTTCTTTCTCTTTTTCAACAACGTCAGCGGGAACACTATCTCGATCAAGATACTGGGGCGCTGCCGCCGCAACGTGCATGGCCAACTGTTTTCCCAGTGCAGCAACTTTTTCATCAGTCGACTCAGTCTGCAATTCTACCAGTACGCCAATTTTACCGGCACCATGGATATAGGATGTGACAACACCCTGACCAGCATCGATCCGTGAAATACGACGAATTCCCATATTTTCACCGATTGTAGCAATCTGATGGGTCAATTCTGCGGCAACAGTACGGTTAGTTCCGGGATAATCAATGACCTTAAGAGCCTCTATATCGGCAACATTATTTGCAAGAAGCACATCTTTTATCCCAATCACAAAAGTTTGAAAAGCTTCATTTTTAGCGACAAAATCGGTCTCAGCATTGAGTTCAATCATGGCTCCAACAGAACCTTCAGAACCGGCAGCGACTGCACCTTCTGCAGCAATCCGGCCAGATTTTTTAGCGGCAGCAGACAGACCTTTCTTGCGTAAAAAGTCAACGGCCTCTTCCATACTACCAGCTGTTTCTATCAGGGCTTTTTTACAATCCATCATTCCTGCTCCGGTTTTTTTACGTAACTCGGAGACCATTGCTGCTGTAATACTCACGATCTTTCCTCCCTAATTCGATAGGCGGGACACTTCCCCGCGGAATCTTCCAGTTAAACCAACGGCCGAGCCTGAGCCCGGCCGCAGGCCTGTGCATTATTTTTTAAACGATTTATTTTATTCTGATGCAGGTTCGGTTGTTTCTGCCGCAGGAGCTTCAGGAGCGACTTTCTTCTTTGGAGCTGGAGCTGGTTCTGCCGCTGGAGCTGGTTCTGCCACTGGAGTTGGTTCTGCCACTGGAGTTGGTTCTGCCACTGGAGCCGAAGCTGCAATCACTTCTACAACGGGCTCATCTTTGCCTTCTGCTGCAGTCTGCTTCTTCTCCTTGCGCCGCTGGTCACCCTCAGCACAAGCTTCAGCCATCTTTGACGCAAACAAACGAATTGCGCGAATTGCATCATCATTACCAGGAATAACATAGTCAATATTATCCGGATCACAGTTGGTATCAACCACAGCAACCACAGGAATTCCAAGCTTATTTGCTTCCTGAACCGCAATGGCTTCTTTTTTGGGATCGATGATAAAAACAGCACCAGGCAACTTGGTCATGTGTTTAATTCCACCCAGGTTTTTCTCCAGCTTTTCGCGTTGGCGCTCAAGTTGTAGGGCTTCTTTTTTGGTGTACTGCTCAATAGTCCCATCAGCAACCATCGCTTCAATCTTTTTCAAACGATCAATACTGGCCTTAATCGTTGCAAAGTTGGTCAACATCCCGCCCAACCAGCGATTATTGACGAAGTACTGATCAGACCCCAGAGATTCTTCTTTAATCGCATCCTGTGCCTGCTTCTTGGTACCGACAAACAGAACCTTATCGCCGTTTGCAACAGTATCCTGAATAAACTGGTAAGCAGTCCTGAAATGACGCACGGTTTTCTGTAGGTCAATAATGTAGATGCCGTTGCGCGCGCCGAAGATGTAGGGTTTCATTTTTGGATTCCAGCGTTTGGTCTGGTGACCAAAGTGGACGCCGGCTTCAAGCATTTGTTTCATGGTGATTTGTGCCATTTTTGTTTCTCCTTCAGATTGGTTTAGTTCCTCCGCCCCGATCTACTCCGGCAGGCCTCAATCATTGACTGAGAACCATCCTGCCTGAATCCTGGGGCGTGTGAATTGATTAACTGCGGATCTATAACATTACTCTGTTGGAGCAAGCAAGAAAAAAACAGCGGCAACAAGCTATTAACCATCCGAAAAACAACTTGTTTTCGAGTAAAAAAGAGAGTTTACAGGATCAAGCCAGCGTATTAACATGCGCCACCATGTCAAACATACGTATTCACCGTTATATCCTCAGGGAAATAAGTGCTCCAACTCTTTTGAGTTTACTTATTTTCACCTTTGTTTTGTTGATGGGGAAAATCCCTCGACTAGCTGAGCTTATTATCAATAAAGGGGTTCCAGCAGCAGAGATACTACAGTTATTCAGTTATCTACTACCAACATTCTTCAGCGTTACCCTCCCTCTCTCTTTTCTGCTCGGCATTCTCCTTGCCTTTGGACGTTTTTCTGCCGACAGTGAGTTCATTGCCCTCAAAGCCTCCGGCATCAGCCTCTATAATCTAGTAAAGCCGGTATTTTTCCTGGCAATATTGTTCAGCATGCTGACTGCATGGATCACCATCAGCATAGAACCCGCCAGCAAAACAGCCTTTCGCAGCAAGTTGTTTCAAATAGCTTCCAGCAGCGCCAGCGTCAGTGTCAAACCGGGGGTATTTAATGACGAATTCAACGGAATTGTTCTCTACACCCGTGGAATGGATGAAAATCGTGGCATTATGCAGGATGTTTTTATTTCTGATGAGCGTGAAGGTGAAACTCCTGCAACCATCACCGCACAGCAAGGTCGCTTCATTTCCGATCCGAACCAATACAGTTTAACATTGCGTCTCAGCAATGGGAGCATTCATCGCCGACCAATCGAAGAAGACCGGGCAACCTACCAGATCATCAGCTTTACCAATTATGATATCAATCTTGATGTTGGCAGCCAGCTTAGTGGCAAACAGCGTCGTCGCTCACGCAGTGAACTTTCCTGGACAGAACTAAATAGTGCAATAGATAAGGCACATAACGACAGAAGCAAGTTCCATCTTCAGGTAGAAAAGCATGAACGTATTGTTATCGCATTTGCTCCATTAGTACTGGTTCTGATCGGGGTGCCTCTGGGATTACAATCTCAACGCTCTGGTAAAGGGGCAGGGTTTGCCCTGGCACTGGTGGTCTTTCTGGTCTATTACGTACTCCTGAGTTTTGCTGGAACCCTTGCCGATAAGGGATTGTTGCCAGCAGCCCTTATTCTCTGGCTCCCAAATATTTGTTTTCTACTTGGTGGGGCCTGGTTTCTGCACAGCACTGCAGTTGAAAAACCGCTGCAACTTTTCAAGTTGCCACAGCGAATTTTGAAACAATTGCAGTCTCGCCCCAACAAACCCGGAGAGGATTTATGAAAATCCTCAACCGGTTTTTACTCAAACACTTCATCCGTATTCTGTCGCTCTGTTCCGCTGCCTTTATCGGCATTTATTTGTTGATCGATTTTTTTGAAAAGGTTGACGATTTTATCGATCACAAAGCGGCTGTCTGGGATTATTTCATTTATCTGAGCAACAGTATTCCCTTTATATTTGTCCAGATTCTCCCTCTGGCAATTTTGACAACCATGGTATTGACTCTCGGTGGGCTCAGTCGAACCAACGAAATAACTGCCATGCGCACCTGCGGAGTCAGCCTCTGGCGAATTGTGCAACCGCTGATGTCTCTAGCTCTCTTACTGTCGTTTCTCCTTTTATTGCTAAACGAATTTGCCATTCCCTGGAACACCAAGCAACTGAATAATCTCTTGGAAATAAAGTTGAAAGGGAAGCAACAAATTAAAATGACTCGGAATGAAATCTGGTATCGCAGCAACAATCAAATTATCAATATTGCCGTTGCAAACCCACAGAAACAACAACTGCAAGGGGTTACTATCTTCACCTTTGATGACCGACAGAAAATTAAAAAACGTCAGGATTCTCCCCTTGCCAACTTTGACCAAGGAACCTGGCAAACATCAACTTTGGTTGAAAGAATCTTTGATCCTGAATCTGGTGACATGATTGAGGTGAATGAACTGAAAAATATGACCCTTAATCTTGATCGGACACCGAAAGATTTTTCCGGACAGGAAAATTTCAACAATGAGCTAAATTTTCGACAACTCTCAAGCATGGCGGAAAAACTGAAACAGGAAGGTTACGATTCAACTCGCCAACAGGTCGATATGCACAACCGGATAGCCATGCCGTTTACCTGTTTGATTATGGGATTTTTAGGAATTCCTTTCGCCCTACAAAGGGGCCGAAATAGTAATATCGCCCTCGGTATCGGTCTCAGTTTAGGAATTGGAGTTGCCTATTTCATTATCCAGTCACTGGTAACAGCTTTCGGCTACTCAAACGCACTACCACCACTGATTTCAGCCTGGACGGCAAACTTTATTTTTCTCCTATTAGGGATATGGTTGCTCCTGAATGTGAAAGAGTAACCAATTTAAAATAGAAAAGCCCCGAACAATGCCGGGGCTTTTTACCTGAGTACTCTGTACGCTTTAACTCTTCGTACCTTGCTTGTTCTTTTACGCGTCAACTGCGTTGCGACTTCCGCTGTATAGCTATGGCTATGCAGCAAAAATCACGCCTTGTTGACACGCAAAATCCATACGCAATTTTACGAAGGTTTAAAATGTACAGAGCACTAGCTATTTTTATAAAATATTTCAGTATCTGTAGGTATCGGGCTTATAGGGTCCTGATGCCGGAACCCCCAGGTATTTTGATTGTTCATCTGTCAACACCGTCAACTTGGCTCCCAGTTTATCCAAGTGGAGTCTTGCCACTTTTTCATCTAACATTTTGGGCAATACATAAACTTTATTTTCATAGTCCTCCGAGTTCTTGAACAACTCAATTTGCGCCATAACCTGATTGGTAAATGAAGCGGACATGACAAAACTCGGGTGACCAGTTGCACAGCCCAGATTCAGTAAACGTCCTTCAGCCAACACAATAACTCCGTGCCCATCCTCAAAAATCCAACGATCAACTTGTGGTTTGATATTTTCCCTGATGATTGAAGGGTCTCTTTCAACAGCAATCATTTCTATTTCATTATCAAAGTGACCGATATTACCGACGATGGCATTATTCTTCATCTGTTGCATATGCTCTAGAGTAATGACATTTTTATTTCCAGTCGTCGTCACATAAATATCGGCATAATCGAGGACATCCTCAACCCGCTTGACTTCATAACCTTCCATCAACGCTTGTAAAGCACAGATCGGATCAATCTCAGTAACAATTACTCGAGCCCCTTGACCCCGTAGCGACTGGCAACAACCTTTGCCAACATCGCCATAGCCACAAACCACTGCAACTTTGCCAGAGATCATGACATCAGTCGCACGCATCACGCCATCAACCAGAGAATGACGACAACCATAAACATTATCGAATTTCGACTTGGTTACCGCATCATTGACGTTCATCGCCGGGAACAACAAGCTCCCCTCTTCAGCCATCTGGTAGAGACGATGGACTCCAGTCGTTGTCTCTTCCGTGACCCCCTTGATTGAAGTAGCTGTCTGGATCCATTTGCCCGGATTTGCAGCGATTGATTTTTCCAGCGTCTTGACCAATTCAGACCAGTCCTCTGGGTCCTCCTCAGAGACTTCTGGAACAGTGGATTTTTCCCATTCGTTCCCTTTTAATACAAACATCGTGGCATCGCCGCCATCATCAAGGATCATATTTGGATATTCACCATCCGGCCAGGTCAATGCCTGTTCGGTACACCACCAATATTCTTCAAGAGTTTCCCCCTTCCAGGCGTAAACCGGAACCCCTGTGGGGTTGGCTATTGTCCCTTCTGGACCAACGGCAATCGCAGCTGCAGCATGATCCTGGGTAGAAAAAATATTGCAGGAGCACCAACGAATTTGTGCCCCCAGTTCAATCAGAGTTTCGATCAAAACAGCTGTCTGGATTGTCATATGCAAGGAACCGGTAATCCGCGCCCCTTCAAGTGGATATTGACCGGCATATTCTTCACGCAAGGACATCAATCCTGGCATTTCTTCCTGAGCGAGCAAAATTTCTTTACGACCCCATTCTGATAGAGAAAGGTCTTTCACTTTAAAGTCACTAAAATTTGACACTTTTGTTCTCCTTTAAAAAATTCAAAACTTACCAACCGTCTACTTAGCACAATCCAGCACTGACAAACAAGTTATCAGGCATCCTTCTTTTCTTTCCTGAATAGCCACAAATCAGTCAGCTCAAACCAGCTCCGCAACAAGAGAGTTGCACAGAATCGACCCAATGGATTATCAGTTAAAAAATTGTAAATCGGCTCAAGAAAGTTAAGCCAACGACAATGACCAGTTCCAACAAGCAACCTCTGATGAAATGCGCGCTGTGCATCAACAGCAAAAAAAAGTTGCCAGGCATGCTCACGAATATAGCAACCACCCCGCCACCAGATTTTCCAACGCTCTTGTATCGTCAATTCGTTTAACATTTCCCTGATCAACTGAAAAAAAGGTCGAACCAGAAGTTTTTCACTATGCTGCTGCTGACGATAAACGCCAGGAGACATAGCAAAAAACTCATTCCAGCCAATTGTCCGAAAACACATGATCAATGATCCTAACAACTGCCGCTGCCAGAGCCCCTCTGTCTCAAAACGGCGCGCCGAGGTGCTGATTTCGGCAGGAAGCAGCTGCCATTGCCCCACTAACCTCAGTCGTTCTGCAAAATCAGTATCTTCCATTGCGGGGAGATCTTCACAAAAATGACCAACTTGATCCAACAAACAACGAGGTAAAAAGAAACCCTGATCACCATGAATAGTTTCCGGTCGTCCCAAGCGTGCTTTCCATTCGTAAAAATAATATCCTCCGGGATAAGAATTATTCTCACGACGAAATTTCAACGCAAAATGTCCTGCGATATTTTTGCCCCCGCTGCGGGACAGATAATCCAGTCCTTTGCTCAGCGCCAACGGATCAGTAAAACGGCTATCAACATGGAGAAACAACACCCATTCACCAGTCGAAATTTCAGTCGCATTATTCAGTTGGCGGCCGCGCCCTGCCGGGCATTGTATGATTTTATAATCAGCCCAATCAGGATGTTGTTGTTGCAGCCATTTCCAACTGCCATCCGTTGAGCCCCCATCACAAATCACCAGTTCCAGACTGATATCTTTTTGATCCCTCAAATTTGTAAAAAAATCAGCTAGTTGTGAGCATTCATTGAGGATCGGAATAATAAGACTGAGTTTCATTGCAGGCATCTAAAAAGAATCCATTTTTATCCGAAAAAGTCGTTCACAATAGGCGATCGTATGCTATAAATATCTCAGAAACTTTTATTTCGTCTGTCCTGACTTCGCAGTCAGAACGATAACTTTTTTACACCTGACATAGCAAGGGGTTGAAGATGAGTGAGATCATTGATATCTATGCTCGTGAGATTCTTGATTCACGCGGCAATCCAACCGTAGAAGTTGAAATTGCTCTGGAAACCGGCGTCATCGGACGAGCAGCAGTGCCCAGTGGCGCATCAACTGGAGAACGAGAAGCTTTGGAACTTCGTGATGGCGATAAAGGTCGCTATCTCGGCAAAGGGGTTCTTAAAGCTGTCGAGCATGTTAACGAAGTTATTGCAGCAGAACTGATTGGCTGGGAAGCGAGTGATCAAATCGGTATTGACCGTAAACTTCTGGCACTGGATGGAACCGATTTCAAGAGTAAACTTGGTGCAAATGCGCTCCTAGGTGTCTCCATGGCTTGCGCTAAAGCTGCTGCAGAAGATGCCGGTCTGCCTCTTTACCAGTACATCGGTGGTGCCAACGCCAAAGAACTTCCTGTCCCAATGATGAATATCCTGAATGGTGGTGAACACGCCGACAACAACGTGGATATCCAAGAATTCATGATCATGCCAGTTGGAGCTGAGAGCTTCAAGGAAGCTCTCCGGATGGGTGCAGAGATCTTCCACACATTGAAAAAAGTCCTGAAAGACAAAGGGTACAATACCTCTGTCGGTGATGAAGGTGGTTTTGCCCCAAACCTCAAAAGTAATGAAGAGGCGCTGCAAGTGATCATGGAAGCAATTGAAGCTGCTGGTTACAAAGCAGGGGAAGATATTCTGCTGGCTCTGGATGTTGCTGCATCAGAAATTTACAAGGACGGTCAGTACAATTTTGCCAACGAAAAACAAGCCATCAAGACGGCAGAAGAAACTGTGACATTTTATGAGGATCTGGTCGCACGCTATCCGATCATCTCTATCGAAGACGGTCTGGCTGAAAACGACTGGGATGGCTGGAAACTGATGACTGAGAAGTTGGGAGATAAAATTCAGATTGTCGGAGATGACCTGTTTGTCACTAACACCAAAATACTCAAGGAAGGAATTGACAAAGGAATCGCTAACTC
Organism: Desulfuromusa sp.; assembly: GCA_033791405.1. Classification (GTDB taxonomy): domain Bacteria; phylum Desulfobacterota; class Desulfuromonadia; order Desulfuromonadales; family Geopsychrobacteraceae; genus Desulfuromusa. Next base: position 12,969 of record JASJGT010000107.1, on the reverse strand, counting down.
AATTCTGATCAAGGTTAATCAGATCGGCACCCTGACCGAAACCCTGGAAGCGATTGAAATGGCTAAACGAGCCGGCTACACAGCGGTCATCTCTCACCGTTCAGGAGAAACTGAAGATACAACGATTGCTGATCTTGCTGTGGCAACCAATGCCGGGCAGATCAAAACAGGTTCACTGTGCCGGACTGACCGTATCTGCAAGTATAATCAACTTTTACGGATTGAAGATGAATTGGACGACACAGCCGTTTTTAACGGAAAAGACGTTTTTTACAATTTATAACCGCCTATAAAATGAGTTCGGGGATGGAATCAAATTCTGTCCCCGAATTTCATCACACCGGATAGAGCAAATAACTACTGCTCTTCTTTTCCCGTTTTAACCTGCCATTATCAGCCATTTCCTTGATCAAGCGCTGGAGTTGTTTTTTGTTTGTATCAGCAAAAAAAGGATAAAGATCAGTTTGTTTTAACCCCGGCTGCTTGGTCACTTCAGCAAGAATTGATTCTTCTAAACTGGAGGATTCTGTTGCTGTGGGGACAACTGGGGAAAAGCTCTCCTTTGAGTCAAATACAGTCGCTTGAGGAGCCTCCTTAGGTTGCTTTTCAGATTTTTGAGTCGCGGTATTTTGTGCGACTACCATTTCCTGTTCAGCCTGAATTTCCCGTTCTATCGAGATAATTTTCTGATAAAAATAGAACCCGGCACCGACAAACAATAACAGAACAATAAACCAGAACATTTAAACCTCCAAATCAGTGGATATCTTCATCATCCTGGTTGAACCAACGTTCAAACCAGCTTCTATGATCTTTTGCTGCTAAAATTTTTAAATCATTTGGTCCAAGCCAGACACCACCACAACCGGGACATTGATCAAGGGGCACCCCGTGAAAAACTGTTGGCTCGATGGCTTTGCCACATTTAGGGCAATGACCAAGAGCGGCCGTTTCTATTGCTTTCTGTTTCATCTTTGCCAAGTTTTCCTGTTCTGTTCTGTGAATATATTCATTTTCAAGTCCCTTTTTACGATCTTCCCAAGCATCTGTCATCGATAAACCTCCCACTTGGATGTCTGCCTGTTTCACAAATGCAGAAAATAGGATGCCTCCATTCAACTATAATCTAAGCAACATTGTCCAGCCCCATAAGCAGCTCCCTTACCAAAGTTAAAAAGACTGCCAAGCTGTAAAATCCAGAGCAACTCTCCCAGTTCATCCCCGGTGACCCTTAAATGGCCCATCAAACCACCCAGATTTTGCTTTCGATGTTCCATATTCAAGGTACGCCAATCTTTCCATAATAGCTTATTTTCAAGCAATTGCACCCGACTTGCCAAAGAAATCAAGAGTGCCGGATCGTCGATCAACCCAACCCCGGCATAACCTGCCAAAAGTGCCGTAACCCGACGCAGAAGGTGAGGGAAAATATCGACAAATTCAGCTTTAAATAGTGGTTTTCCCTGCCGTAACAACCGTAATGGGCTGATAATTTCAAGCTGAATTGAATCAGCAAAAATATTTTGCCGTTCCAGCCACCACGATAAATTACTCACCGGTGGCGTCAGCGGACTCGTCTGTTTCCCAGCATACCAGAGCATTGATCGGACACCACTGCCATCCTCTGCTTCAACCCCTTCCAGGAGAAACTGTCCAGAACCATGATAGAGACCTTGCGTCCCGAGGTGCTGCAGCAGAGAAACAAAAGCATCCACCGCGTTGATGCCCGAGCCAATAAAAAGAACCGGCAGAATAATTCTCTGTTTCGCTTCAATCAGTCCATACTGCGAAATGTCGGGAGATAGGATCAACGCAGGAGCTGGTTTTTGAATCTGCTGCAGAAGCACCGGATTATCTGGAAGATCCGGTTGCAAAAGTTGTTTCAATTGACTGACAAAGTTATTTTCCCCCTGTGTTGGAAAAGTTTTCAATGCCTGTAATAATTCACGCCGTAACTGCAACAAACCGAGCACCGGAAGGTCAAAATCACCATTGATTTCAAGGTAGAAATACAGTTTTACATATTCCACCTGTTCCAGCGTTGCCGGAAATGGGGTCTGATATCCCACTTGAACCTCCGATAAGATTGCACCCTGAGTGAGATTTTGCTATATCCTATGCTCACATCAAAATCGCGGAAAATACAATAACTTCTGCTTGAACATCCTAATGCAACCCACAAGGGAGAACAACTGAATGTTTCAGTTTACACTATTGAAGGAAGACCCACACAGTCGTGCTCGTCGCGGTCGGCTGAAAACTCCACATGGCACCATTGAGACTCCGATTTTCATGCCGGTCGGCACCCATGGCGCCCTGAAAGCAATGACTCCGGCACAGGTGGAAGAAACCGAGGCTCAGATTATCCTTTCCAACACCTACCACCTACATCTGAAACCGGGGGAAGGATTAGTCAAAAAAGCGGGCGGCCTGCATAAATTTATGAACTGGAAAAGACCAATCCTCACAGATAGTGGCGGATTTCAGGTCTTCTCCCTACCAAAAAAAAGAATTGGGGAAGATGGCGTTCACTTCCGCCACGAATTAACTGGTGAAGAAATTTTCCTTGGACCAAAAGAAGTAATGCAGATTGAAAATGATCTGGGTGCAGATATCATCATGGCTTTCGACGAATGTATCCCCTACCCGACAACCCAGGATTATGCAGCAAAGTCGGTCAAAAAAACCCTCCGCTGGGCTGAGAATTGTCTAAAATATCATTCACGGGAAGATCAAGCATTATTCGGGATTGTCCAGGGAGGCGTTTACAATGATTTACGCCGCGAGTGTGCCGAAACCCTGACAGCCATGGATTTTCCTGGCTATGCCATCGGCGGAGTCAGTGTTGGGGAAGGACTGGAGCTACTGAAAAAAGTGGTTGATTATACCGAACCGTTCATGCCGAAAAACAAACCACGTTATTTGATGGGAGTTGGTCTGCCCGAAGACATCCTTGAATCGATTGAACGGGGAATGGATATGTTCGACTGCGTCATCCCCACCCGCTATGCCCGCAGCGCCACCTTATTCACCAGACGTGGAAAAATCAGATTAACCAACCGCAACTTTCGCCGTGACTTTTTTCCCGTTGATCCATCCTGTGATTGCTACTGCTGCCGCAATTTCAGCCGCGCCTACCTCCATCACCTGTTTAATGCCAATGAAATACTTTCGGCAACTCTGGCCGCGATTCACAATGTCCGTTTCTACCTGAATATGGTTGCCGGAGCACGAACAGCCATTGAGGCGGGAGATTACCCTGCGTTTAAAAAAGATTTTCTTGGTGAGTATCTGTCGGGGAAGAAATGAACCAATTTGTAAATGTAGAGATATAGGTCTATTCAGTTTAGATACGACAATAAATCTACATTTTTTTCGAGAATGAAATCTGGAATTACGTCTGACCGTTCAACATCTTTTCGGGTAGCCTCACCGGTCAAGACGAGTATTGACAGAAAATTATTATCCACTCCGGTACGGATATCTGTATAGAGGCGGTCTCCCATAATCGCCAATGAACCCAGGTCAAATGCCCCCTTATTTCCAGCGGATAATTTATTCAACAATCCGTCAACAAAGGGGGCACAGGGCTTACCAATGACAATGGGTTCTACACCGGTTGCGTAAATAAGTGGTTGCATCAAGGCACCCAAATCGATGTCAAAACCACCACCCCTAGTGGGGCACAGAATATCTGGATGAGTTACGATAAAGGGGACGCCAGACTCAATCAGTTGGTAGGCTTGATTTATTTTTTCATAGGTTAAGGTTTTATCGTATCCCATAACGACACACTGCGCATTCGTCGTCAGCGTAAAACCGGCAGCAGCAAATGCAGCTTCCAATGAAGGCGTCCCGAGCAAAAATATCCGTTTATAGTTAGTTCTCTGTTTAAGATAATCCAAGGTGGCGTCACTCGAAGAATAAATTTCATCTTCGAGTAACGAAATGCCCATGGAGTGCAGTTTTTTGAAATAATCAAGACGCCCTTTTGACGAGTTATTGGTGACATAGATTTTTTTTATATTGCGACTGTCCAATCCAGATAAAAACTCCAACGTAAAATCAAAAAGGTGATCCTCCTGATACAAAGTGCCATCAAGATCCAGCAAGAGGTATTTTACCCCATTTAGTTTTTCTCTGAATTCTTTGCTATTTAACATATGTCAATTTTAAGCCTGATGGTCTTGTTTAAGTGAAAATTGGAATATAGGCAGTCCATCTATCGATAATGAATCCGTTTTTCCACCACAGCAAACTGGATGATGGTGATGATGGCAAGAATAAATACTAGAACAACTGTCAATGTCGCTGCATAACTGGTGTCCCAGAAGCTGAATGCATTCTCGTAGATATAATACAGGAGTAAAGAGCTGGCATTGTCTGGCCCTCCCTTGGTCATGATAATCAAATGGTCCACCAGTTTAAAAGAATTAATCACAGCATTGACCATGACGAATAACGTCGTCGGCATCAACAGGGGAAAGGTGACTCGGCGGAAGTAGTACCATGCTCCAGAGCCTTCCACGAGCCCGGCCTCTTTGAGTTCAGGAGAAAGTCGCTGCAGCGCCGCCAGATAAAAGACCATAAAAAAACCGGCCTCCTTCCAAATCACCATAACAATGAGACAGAATAGAGCAGTATCCGGATTCCCTAGCCAATTATGGCTATCCCCGCCAAAAAAAGAAAACACCTGATCAAAGAGACCATATTCCGGGGTGTAAAAGAAAAGCCAGATATTGGCAACAGCAATCATAGGGAGAACCGTGGGGGTAAAAAAGGACATCCGTACCAGAGAGCGTCCCTTGATATTTCGATTGATCAGCAGGGCCATACCAAGGGCAGTAATGATACTAATTGGTACCGTACACATGGAATAGATAAGATTATTGGAAAGAACTTTCCAAAAAATCTCATCATCCATGAGGTACAGATAATTTTCCAGGCCAATGAAAGTCTCCGGTCGGGTCACAGTTCCCATGGAAAACAGGCTATGAAAGATATTTGCACCGATAGGATAATGGGTAAACAGACCGATCATGAAAACGGCCGGGAGCACAAGGAGCCAACCATTAATATGATTCCAGTAGCGTCGTTGCAATGTTGACCTCATAGCGTTGCTCCATTCAATTTTTCCATCCGCCTTCCATTTGCGGCATCAAACAGATGGAGCTTTTCTTCCTTCCAGTTAATCATCAGTTGGTCACCCGTTGAAACATCAGCCCTGCCTTGAACGGTCAGCGTGATAGAATGATTTCCTGCCTGGCAGACAATAAGGGTCTCTGCACCAAGATACTCGGTCACCGCAACCGTACATTCCATTCCTGTTGTTTTTGATATCTCTATGTCCTCGGGTCTGATGCCCAGAAGATATGAAGGAGTTGAACCAGTCGAAGGGAGCGTATTAGCAGGGCAAGCGGCAACAGTCCGAGCATCAGGAGTCAAAATATTCATCGGTGGACTACCAATAAAATTCCCGGTAAATGCGCTAGCCGGTTGGTTGTACAGCTCATCTGGCGTTCCGTGCTGTTCGATAATTCCTTCTTTTATCAGAATAATTCTATCTGCGATGGTCATTGCTTCAACCTGATCATGAGTGACATAAATCATGGTCATTTTCAGGCGCTGCTGCAGGGAACGAATCTCCTGGCGCATCTCCTGCCGCAGTTTGGCATCAAGATTTGAAAGTGGTTCATCCATGAGACAAACTGAAACCTGAGCCACGATGGAGCGACCCAAGGCCACCCGCTGGCGCTGCCCACCAGAGAGTTGGGAAGGTTTTCGGTCTAAAAAATCTGTAAGCCCAAGGATATCAGCAGCACTATCAAGACGTTTTTTTTGCTCAGTTTTTGGCACCCTACGCGCCTTGAGACCAAATATTATATTTTCCGCCACGCTCAAATGGGGGAACAAAGCATAATTCTGGAAGACCATGGAAATCTGCCGCTTAACTGGTGGCAAATTAGAGACATCTCTACCGCCAATTTCAATCGTCCCCGCTGTCGGTGTCTCCAATCCCGCAATGAGGCGCAGAATTGTTGATTTACCACAGCCTGAAGGACCCAGCAGAACAAGAAGCTCGCCATCTTCACATCCAAAATTGATATTTTTAAGAACCTGAGTGGCTCCCCAACTTTTGCAAACATCTTTTAGAATAATTATTGACATCACTCTACTTTACACGGCTATAGAGGGTTAAAGTTATTTAATTCCTGAGTGCATAAAGGATTGTACGAACTGGCGCTGAAATAAAATAAAAGCCACCAGAAGGGGTGCCATGGTCATGACCGTGGCAGCCGTAATGATGGACCAGTCAACTCCAGACTCAGGCGCTCCAAAAATGGCCAACCCCACCGTCAGGGGCCGACTGTTAACTGAACTAGTGACAACCAGAGGCCAGAGAAAATTGTTCCAATGGTAACTTACTGAGACAAGCCCATAGGCGATATAAGTGGATTTAGAAAGTGGAATAAAAACTTTCCAGAGGATCCCAAGCGCAGAAACACCTTCCACCTGAGCCGCTTCTATCAATTCTTTGGGAATGGTTTTAAACGATTGGCGCAAAAGAAAAATCCCAAAGGCACTGGCCATATAAGGGAGCCCAATAGCCGAAATAGTGTCCAGAAGACCAAGCTGACCGATGGTACGATAATTTTCAACCAGTAGCACTTCGGGCATGATCATCAACTGTAACAGAACTAGCGCAAAGACAAAATTTTTGCCAAAGAAGTCAAACCGGGCAAATCCGTAGGCAGCCAGAGTACAGAGAACAAACTGTGCAGCCAGAATCAAAGTGACAAGGATAAAGGTATTGAGTAAATACCTGGGAAATGGGGCATATGACCAAGCTCTGACAAAATTTTCTGTTGTTAGAGGAGCAAACAACTCAAATCGGGTTGAGTATTCTGCTGGGTGAAATGCACTCCAGATAGCAAAGACCACTGGAAGAAGCCAGAGTGCCCCCAGCAGCCATGCTCCTAACGTTTCAATGATTTTCCCTATTTCAGCTCCCCGTAATCGCATAACATACATGTTTCCTTGTTTCAGGACAGGGAGCTTCACATCTCCCTGTCCTGAATATGATTAACGGTAACGCTTCAGAATGCGTTCAGCCTGTTTCTGAGCATTTTTCAGTGCTTTTTCTGGTGTTTTCGCTCCAGTTAGTACGGCCTGAATGGCATCATTCAGGGTTTTGTAAATCCTGCCATTTTCATGGACAGAGAGCTCTGCAGTAGCATACTTCAATTGATCCCGCGCAACAGCAGCTGGGGGGAAATCCTTAACGTAACTTTTAAGCGCACTCGTCGTATAGGCATCGGCTCGGGTTCCAAGGTAGCCAGTTCCAATACTCCACTGTGCTGTTCTTTCAGGCTGAGTCATCCACTTGATAAATTTGAGTGCTGCCGCTCTTTTTTCAGGTGTTGCTTGTTTGAAAATATAGAAATTCCCGCCCCCGGTAGGAGTGCCCCGCTCTTTTTTGGCTGGTAACATAGCAACACCAAAATCAAAGCTAGCATTCTTTTTAACGGCTGTCAGATTTCCGGTGCTATGCCACATAATAGCGGTTTTTTGTTCGAGAAAATCGGTTCTTAAAGTTCCCCATTCAATCGTTCCTTTTGGCATAACCTGATACTTTTGGCCAAGATCTTTCCAAAAACTAAGAGCCTGAACGACACCCGGATGATCGAAATAGGTCTCGGTTCCAGCATCATTCATCAAGACTTCGCTATTTTGCTTACTCAAAGCACCGAACATCCAGTAGGGATAACCGGTCGAAGGAATTTCCAGCCCCCATTGTGTTACCTTACCTGAAGTATCTTTTGTGGTAAGTTTCTTTCCCATTGCGACAAGTTCGTCCCAAGTAGCCGGGGGAGAGTCAGGATCAAGACCGGCTTTTCTGAAGGCATCCTTGTTGTAATACATGACAATTGTAGAGCGCTGAAATGGGATACTCCAAGTCTTGCCTCCAGTGCGGCTATTTTCCATCAGGGCAGGATAAAAGCTGTTCAGCCATTGTTTTTCTGCAGAAGTCGCAATCAGATCATCAAAAGCGAGGATGGCATCATTATCAATCAAGGTAAAGATCTCGGTGGAAAGGATCACAGAAAGATCTGGAGGAGTCCCCCCTCTGAGTGCTGTCATTGCCTTGGTCATGGTATCGGAATAATTCCCGGAATAAATTGCTTTGACAGTGATATCTGGATTTTCTGTCTCAAAATCCTGAACTAACTTATCTACCAGCTTTGTCAGAGGACCACCCACGGCAACAGGATAGAACATTGTAAGCTCAGTTGCAGAAGCCATGGTGGAGAATGAAAGGAACAGCACCCCCAATAACAATGCCCTTAAGCTCTTAATTCCTAGTATTCGATTTTTCATAAGCTTTCTCCTTTGTCAATGAGTAATAACAACTTACTCGCACTAAACAAAAATCAGGAGTCATTTTCCTGAAGTTTCACGAGTAAAATCAAACATCTCTTTTTAATGCTAGCTCAACATCAGGAAAACACAAGGATAGTATTAGCTTTCTGATTAAGAGACTCCTGAACACGTACTTGCTGTTGACTGCTGTGCGTCGTTCAGTGGGTCAGTCGGCAATGGCCACGAATCATTATATTTTCAATACCATCGACAAAAAAGCGGGCTGAAATTTCCTCAGCCCGCTTTTATAAGATTATGGAAAAGGAATCAAAACACTAGCGCATCATGAATCCCATCATTTTCTTCATCCATGAATTTTTCAACATGTTCATCATCCAGCTTTCGCCAATTGATTTGTTCATAAATGACATACTTGGAAAAGAATGCTGTAGTAACATGATATCGGCAAGCCGGATTTTTTTCTGGATCGCCAGCGCCCACTCATTGATCATTTCTGCAGACCCCTCACCAATAATAGAAACGCCGTAAATTTTACCTAGCTTGCTGGTAAAGACCTTAACGGAGCCGGTGGTCACCTGTTCAGCAATCGCAGCACCATAATCAGCGTGTTTCGCTTCAATGACATCATATTTGATCCCGGCTGCAATCAGCTCTGACTCCTGCATTCCAACTGAGGAAACCTGAGGTTCGGTAAAAACAGTCCAAGGCACAATATATTTTTTGAAATCCTTTTTAAAAGGCCAGGGTCGCATAATATTCATCAAAGCAATCATCCCCTGATGCATGGCGGCATGGGAAAACAGATGGGTACTGTTACAGTCACCAACCGCATAAATATGTCTGACATTGGTCTCCAGATTACCATTGACTGGAATCCCTTTGGGGCTGTAATTAACGCCGGCATTTTCCAGTTTTAGTCCATTAAGAGTAGGAACCCGTCCTGCTGCCAGTAACAGTCGTTCAGCTTCCAGAGTTTCACCTTCTTTGGTTTTCAGGATCACTTTGCCATCCCTTGATTCAACCTGACTGATGGAACGGCTGTTATAAATCTCAATTCCTTCTTTTTTAAATGCTGCCTCCAATTCCTCACCGGCAAAACGGTCAGCAAATGGCAACAAGTGCGGATCCATCTGAACGATAGTGGTTTTGCATCCTAAACGGGAAAAAGCCTGTGCCATCTCTGACCCGATAGCTCCGCCACCGATAATCAACATACTCTTTGGAATTGATTCCAGATGAAACAAATCCTCGTTAGTTAAAATATTATCGATACTGTCCAATCCGGGAATTGGGGGCTTCGATGGTCTGGTTCCAGTACAAATAAAAATTCTCTTGGCGGTAATTTTTCGATCACCAACTGCGACGGTATGAGAATCGACAAAACTGGCTGCGCCTTGACGTACTACTTTATCAACCTTTTCAAACTTAACTCCATACTTTGTCTCATTGATAAATGTCAGCTTTTTCTGAATCTCTGGAAATGGATTATTAACTGCGGGTAACTGCATCTCCTCCATATCAAAATCGGAAAATTTGGTAACTGCATGCCGTGTCTTAGCCATTCGTAATAAGGCTTTACTCGGAATACAACCAACATTCATACACTCGCCACCAAACTTATTTTTCTCAATAGCGCAAACCTTCAAACCCATCGCGGCACCCATAGCAGAGACAACCATCCCTGCCGGGCCAACGCCGATAGTCAGAATATCGTAATCATATTTTTCCATAGCATTTACCCCTTTTGAGCAGTTACAAATCTGTTTAGTAGTCCTTTAATTGTATTTATTATATATATTGATTTAAAAATGTAAAGACTTTTTTGCACGCGCTCTTGAGAGCTCAAACACGATTTTGGGACAAGAGATTATAATTATGAAGATATTTGAAATAGCATCAACTGAATAAACAACCAACTCAAGTACTAGCCTTACACCATTTTATAGGAAGTTACTATCAGGAAGTTAGTGTTTTAGATGAAGGATAAAGAAAGGAGCCAACATAAAGGCTCCTTTTCATGATTCTTATCTGCCGATGACAGGTGCAATTTAATTTTTAGAGATGTTTGCGGTCTTACCTTCTTTACGCAATGATTTAACCGATCGACCAGAAATTCCCCAGCTGTCAGCTTCAATTTCCTTGATCATGACTTGGGTAGAGGATGGGTTTTTGTTAAGAATCTTTACCAACAAATCGGTAACGCCCTCAACAAGTTGTGCCTTCTGCTCTTTCGTCGCACCCTTAGTGAGATTAAATTCAACATATGGCATAACTTGACCTTTCCATGTATGAAGAGTTTTAACTATTCATTCTTCTTTGGCTAAAATATCTGGATTGATTGATTATAGCTCGTTACAGTTCTTTCTGAAATAAAAAAAGCCCCATGGTTTCCCACGGGGCCTTTAGACTTAAAAATAATAATATATTTTAGAGCCGGACAATATTGGCTGCTTGAGGTCCTTTTTGACCATCAACAACATCAAAGCTAACGCGTGCGCCTTCAGACAAAGACTTGAAACCGTCTCCTGTAATTGCTGAAAAGTGTGCGAAAACGTCTGGGCCGTTATCCTGCTCGATAAAACCAAACCCTTTAGAATCATTAAACCATTTAACTGTTCCTTCTGCCATTTTACTTTCTCCTTACTTGGTCCCCTGCGGGAGTTACGTGATGCAGACCAGTGCCTGCAAATCAAAAAAAACCACCCAGCCCTATTGGTCTGTGCGGTTCTTATCTGACTTAACAAGTAAAATAATCTACACAAACTGGATCTGTTGCGCAGGACACTAGCATATGTCCAAATCGAAATCAACCTTTCAAATTAACTTTATCCACTTAATGAGAATTATTTTCATATCGACATTGGCAGTGACTGACAAACGACTAACAGCACCGACAAAACAGAATATAAAATCAATCAAAAGCGATTATATGACTTCCGGAAAACCCTTCTGAAACAAAATTATGCAGCGCTTTTTCTGCTTGTTGCAACGAATTGAAGTCGCCAGCCCGAACCCGATAAACTCTCTGGCCATTGACTATGATCGCTGAAACAACTGCCTTGCCGTGAAGACTACGCATTTTCGCTGCCAAACGATAGGCATTCTCAGCAGCTGAAAAAGCTCCAATCTGCACAGCGAAGCTTCCGGAAGAATAACTAACCGGAGCTTGATACGCAACCTGACCCTGGTTAGTCTGGCGAACCCCGAGGGCTTCAATTTTCACCATCGCCGTACCAGAGTCAACGATTCCGATCTGTTTAGCAGCCGCATAGGAGAGGTCAATAATTCGTCCGGCGACAAAAGGACCCCGATCATTGACCCGCACAATAATAAGTCGACCACTCCCTAGGTGGGTCACCTTGACATGAGTCCCCATTGGCAGAGTTTTATGAGCCGCACTCATTGCGTACATATCGTAAACTTCGCCATTACTGGTTTTTCGACCGTGAAATTTACGTCCGTACCAACTAGCCACACCACGCTGTTGAAATCCCTGGTGATCACGCAAAGGGTCATAACGCTGGCCGTCAACTTCATAAGGCTTTTGCCACCCTGCTAATTCGCGGGTCTCAGGCGTATCAATCACCCTGGTAGTATGCCCACCACAGCCTGCTAGAATAAAAACCAGTATCAGATATATTAATGGAAAAAATATTCGAAACAACAGAGTCACAAGACCTTATTTAAAATAATCTCACAAAAAATACTACGCTAGAAACCGATGGCTAAGCAAAAATTTCAATCACCAAGGCGTAGTATTTTTTCAGGGGTGAAGGCATACATGAGTATGTCGAGATCCTGAAAAACTGCTGCAACGCTGGAGATTGGATATTTTTGCGACGCCATCGACGCCATCAATTATTTTGGTTCTTCAAATACGGATATGGCCCTGAAACGCTGATAGCGTTGCTCAATCAAACCTTCGGGAGAATACTCTTCTAACTCGGTAAGATGTTTCAAAAGATATTCTTTTAGCGTTGTTGCAGCTAAATCATGGTCTTGATGTACCCCACCGAGTGGTTCCGGGATAACTTCATCAATAACAGTACCCAAGCTATCTACATCTTGTGCCGTTAGTTTTAAGGCCTCTGCAGCTTGCGGACCCTTTGTTCCATCACTCCAGAGAATAGCAGCACAACCCTCTGGTGAAATGACCGCATAGACCGAGTACTGCATCATCAGCACCCGATTACCCATGGCAATGGCCAACGCCCCACCGGAACCACCTTCACCGGTAATTGTCACAATGACGGGAACCCGTAACATCGCCATTTCGCGTAAATTTCGGGCAATCGCTTCAGCCTGGCCACGCTCCTCCGCACCAATACCAGGGAACGCTCCCGGGGTATCGACAAAGGTAAAGATGGGCAGACCAAACTGATCAGCCAACTGCATCACACGCAAAGCCTTACGATAACCTTCGGGGTTTGGCATCCCAAAGTTACGGTGGACCTTCTGCTTGGTATTCCGCCCTTTTTGGTGACCGATAACACAACAGGGTTTCCCATCGATTCTGGCAAAACCACACACCAGAGCAGGATCGTCACGATAATTACGATCGCCATGAACTTCAGACCAATCGGTAAA
>JASJGT010000106.1:0-3658 GCA_033791405.1 Desulfuromusa sp. | reverse complement strand
CAAAAAGTTTTCCAGAACCGAAAAGTTCGCGAACAAACCCAACTGACAGCAGAACTATGCCGTAACCCAAACCGTTACCGATACCATCAAGTAAACTTAAACCCACTGGATTTTTCATCGCATAGGCTTCAGCTCGACCCATAACGATACAGTTGGTGATGATCAGACCAACATAAACCGACAGTGCCTTACTCATTTCATAGAGGTAAGCTTTGAGCATCTGATCGATAATAATAACCAGGGTCGCAATAATGGTCATTTGTACGATAATCCGGATGCTGTTGGGGATATGGTTGCGAATCGCACTGATTGCCGCATTGGAACAAGCCGTAACCAAAACAACTGCGACAGTCATGGTGAGCGCCGTAGACATTTTGTTGGTAACTGCAAGCGCTGAACAAATACCAAGAATCTGCAGGGCGATCGGGTTGTTATTAAATAATGGATCCAGCAGGGCGTCTTTTGCTTTTGCCATGATTAACCTCTCTCTGCTTTAAGTTTGGTCAGGAATGGGGCAAATCCATGCTCACCAAACCAGTAGCGGATAATGCCATGAACCTTGTTGCCGGTGACTGTTGAGCCGGCAATACCATCAATAGTATTGACAGCGTCGGCAGCACCTGGATTGTATTTTCCTTTTTTAACAACCTTGAGGGCGAGCTTGCCGGAGCTGTTAAACACCTGCTTGTCTGGCCATTGTTTCTTCCAGTTGGGATTGTCAACCTCAGCGCCAAGACCCGGAGTCTCAGCATGCTGATAGAAGGTAAAACCCTTGACTGTCGTTCCATCTGCAGCAATAGAAATGTAACCGTACATTGGCCCCCACATTCCAGCACCGCGAATTGGCAAGATAACAGCCCCGCTTTTATCCAAATAGATGGCAGCATATTTAGCGCGGGTACCGATCCCGGCCAGATCCAACTCGGCAGGTATTTTTGCTGATAGCTCGGGGTTGTCTACCGCTTCCTTCTGATCGTACGTTGCAGCATCAACTGCGGTGGTGTACTCACCTGTGGCCAGATCAACCAATTTCAATTCCATGTTGGAAGTAAAAAGCTCGTCAATATTGCCGCCGTCATCAATCTGTTGCTGGAAACCACCAGCAAAGAGAACAGTTTTACGTATTTCGAGCTGCTTGTTATATGCTTCCTTATCGATCCGCACAATTGCCGCCAGGCAAACCAGTATTGAACAGACGACACAGAGCAGAAAGGCAACCAGGAATGTTTTAAAAATAGAATCATTAGACATGGCGCGACTTCCTTTTCTTGATGTGTGCGTTCACGACCAGGCGATCAACCAGTGGTGCCATGACGCTACCGAACAGGAGAATGATTCCGACACTTTCAGGCATCGTCGGGTTGTAAACGCGAACAGCAACTATCAGGAATCCAATCAACAAGCCACAGATCCATTGCCCTTTAACTGTCATGGCCGAAGCTGAATGGTCAGTTGCCAGGAAAACAATACCGAAAGCCAGGCCACCAAGAACCAGGTGCCAGGCCGGGCTCATTGCTTCAGAATTAAACATGCACAGGATCGAAGCAAATCCGATCACGCCGATCAGGATCGAAGCGATGACGCGCCAGGAGGCAATACCAGTAACAAGCAAAATCACTGCACCGAACAAGCAAGCAAGGGCTGAAGTCTCCCCCATAGTTCCCGGGATCGTTCCCAAAAATGCCGCCTGCCAGGATATCCCTTGTGCGCTCAGGCTTGAAACGCCATCGTTCAGAGCCATGGCTAACGGGGTTGCCCCGGAGTAACCATCGACCGCTGTCCAGACTGCATCACCAGAAATTGAGCCTGAGTAAGCCAGGGACATGAACGCCCAGGCAACCAACGCCGGGTTCAAAAAGTTCATCCCGACCCCGCCAAATATTTCACGACCAATAACCACTCCAAAAGAGGTTGCCAGAGCAACCTGCCATAACGGTGCTGTTGGCGGCATAAGCAAGACAATCAGGACCGAAGTGACCAGGAACCCTGCCGTGATATTTTTTCCCCGCATTGAAGCAAAAACGGCAACCCAGACCGCCTGGGTCAACATGACGACAATTAGCATGGGGAGAAAAATCCAAAGCCCCTTGATGAGGTTGGCAAAGATTGAGGTACTGTCGCTGAGCCCCGGCAAAACATCGATCTGCCCGGCTGCCAACATCTGATTCAAGGTTAAATTTGCTTGGTATCCACTGTTCCACATAGCCATCAGGATGCAGGGCAACAATGCCAGCATGATGATACTCATGACCCGTTTGTGATTGATACTGTCACGTACATGAACAGAACCAGTTGTCACATCAGCAGGTGAGTAGAGCGAAGCATTGACCGCTTCCTTCAATGTATCGAATAATTTCACAGTCGTTATCCCTCTTTCTCAATGGTGGTGAGCGCGTCACGCAACATGATTCCGTAATCATTTTTACCGGAACAAACATAGCTGCATAAGGCCAGATCCTCTTCCGCCAGCTCCAGACAACCAAGATCCTGGGCTTGATCTGTATCTCCAGCTGCCAGACTGCACAGCAGAAAGTTTGGCAGCGTATCCAGTGGCAGCACCCTTTCAAAGGATCCAATCGCAAGAACACTCCCCTTGCTTCCATATTGACTTGTGTTCATTGGCTTGGATGGGCCGCCAGTAAATGCTGACAAGAATGCCCGCTTGATGGAATACTTATCTGCTCCAGCAGTCAATGAAGCCAGGAACTCCCGCTCCCGCTTTTCTGGCAACACCGAAATCTGCAGATGGTAACGACCTAAAAAGGCCATTGCTCCCTCAGCATTGGTGCCATCGAGAACTGAACCGGAGACAACCCGCTGCTCACCGGAATTAAGTTCATCAACCAGCAACTCTTTCAGAGACGCTCCGATGCGGGTTCGTATCAAACGTGGATTTTTAACACCGGGGCCACCGAGAGCGACAACACAGTCGGTCGGTAATTGGCCGGAGATGAAAAGTTTACCGAACGCAATCACATCCTGATAATTGATTGACCAGACTGTTTTTCCTTCAGAAACCGGATCAAGAAAATGGATGTGGGTGCCAGCGAGTCCTGATGGATGAGGACCATCAAATTCTTCCTTGCTGGTACCATTAACGCTTGGCAGAGCAACACCAGGCTTCTGACAGACAAAAACCTTTCCCTCCGTCAGGCGAGTGAGGATTTTAAGACCGTTAGTAAATGCCTGCTCCTCCTCTTTAATAATCAGCTCTGCGTTTGCTGCCAGCGGATTGGTGTCCATAGCGGTGACAAAAATGGAACGCGGAACACTCTCAATCTCGGGAACTTTGCTGAAAGGTCGAGTCCGCAATGTCGTCCAGAGACCAGAATCCACCAGATTGTTAACGACCTTTTCGCGATCCAGACTTTCTAGTTCTGCCTCGGAAAAAGAGTTAAAGCTTTCAGCATCAGTGCCATTCAACTTAATAACAACCGATTGCAGTACGCGCCGTTGCCCACGATTTATAGCAACCACCTCGCCACAGCCCGGAGCGGTGTATTTGACCCCGGCAGTTTTTTTGTCAGCGAATAACTGCTGCCCAAGCTTGACCTGATCACCAACCTTCACACACATGCTTGGCTTCATGCCGACATAATCTGGACCCAGTATTGCGACGGTATTCACCGTCAAACCGTCAGAGATTACCTGTTCGGGA
>JASJGT010000105.1:0-4541 GCA_033791405.1 Desulfuromusa sp. | reverse complement strand
GTAATCCCGGTGGGCCGACCAAAGTCAAAGGTCTGATACGCTGACTGATATACTTTCCTTCCAGCAGTAAATAGGGAATTCCACCGAAATGATCACCGTGAAGATGGCTGATAATAACGGTATCGATTTCAGAGGGGATCACCCCGCAGCGCTGCATACCAATCAAACTGGAGCATCCGCAATCAAGGAGAAGCTGCTCACCAGCCGCAGCAAGATGAAAACAGCTGTTGAGCCGTCCACCACTGCCAAAGGCGTCTCCTGTGCCGATACAGCGAAGAGTGGCTAAAGTGTTTACCATGCTCATTTCACCTTTCTTTTTCCAGATAGACCAGCATCGACTGCCTGACAATTCCATTTTCAACACTATTTATTAATAAACATGATATTATGGCAAAAAATAAATAGTAACGATACATTAACATTTTTGCACTTGAAAAAGGTCATCTGACTTAACTTTGGTTTGCCATGCCTGCAGATTCTTTACACATAATTTATGCCCTTGCTGTTATCTTGATTGCTTCCCTAATTGGCGGTCGTTTTGCGGCTTTCTGTCGAATTCCCCGCGTAACTGGTTACCTGCTGGCCGGGTTGCTGATTGGTCCATCATTTGCTGAATTGTTCAATCTTCCACAACTGATTTTCCCCTCCGCCCTGGAAGAACTACGGCTGATTTCAGATGTTGCCCTGGCATTGATTCTGATGAATATCGGTGGCCAGTTGCGCACCGAGAATCTGCGTCGCTGGAAACAGCGTATCCTCATCTTTTCACTGTCTGAAACAATCCTTACCGGCCTGTTAGTCGGGATTTCCATTTTTATTGTTAATCAGTTCATGGTTCAACAAACGGTTGCAGGTTTTAGCCTTGGAAAAACCTCTCTGTTGTTTGGCATGTTTACCGGAGCCATCAGCATTGCCACCGCTCCGGCAGCCACCTTGATGGTGGTGCGTGAATATGAGGCCGAAGGGCCGATCACCAGATTGGTGTTGACACTGGTCAGTTTAAATAACCTGTTTTCGGTCTTTGCCTTTTCGATTGCGGCACAATTACTGGTTTCCCCCGGTGGTGGATTCGTATCAATCGCTTATCAGCTAATCATTCCACTACTTCTTGGCGGGATCTTTGGCCTTGTCATGTCGTTCTGGGCACAACATATGGAGTTGCCCAGTGAGCATAAAATCCTGCTGCTCGGTGGGGTGACAGCAGTTGCCGTTATCAGCCGTGCTCTTGGACTGGAACCGCTATTATCCTGTCTCGCTTTAGGGATGATTCTGGCCGATAGTTCACCACGGTGGGATCGACTAGTCAAAGCGTTGAGCGAAATTGACTATCCTCTCTATGTGGTGTTTTTTGTCCTTGCCGGAGCCAACTTACATATTGATACTTTGGCACATATCGGTCTTCTCGGTGTCGCCTATGTTTTTGCCAGAACCTGTGGAAAGCTGGTTGGAGCCAACCTTGGTGCGCGCTTAGGGAAGTTTGGACAACGGGAACAGACTTATGTCGGCATGACGTTACTTGCCCAGGCCGGGATGGCTATCGGGCTTGCGGCAACTCTTTCCAAACAGTGGCCAGAAGGTGGCAAACTGGTCGAAACAATCATCCTCGGTTCTGTTGTGATCTTTGAATTGATCGGTCCGTTGGCGGTTCGTTGCGGATTGGTCAAATCGGGCGAGGTTCCACTGCTCTCATTACTACGTAAGCGAGCGCCACAAAGTGGCATGGAAGGGCTGCATAGCGTTGCCAACCATTTCCGCAACAATCTCGGCCTGCCCGCTGGACATAATCTGGAAGATCCAGGGGACATCCTGGTGCGCCATGTGATGCGACACAATGTTGAGACCATCCATCATGGCACCCCATTTCAAGAGCTTCTAAATATTATTGCTCACAGCCGCTACGACCGCTTTCCAGTTGTTGATGATGATCAAAACTTTGTCGGAATTATCAACTATACCGAAATTCGCAATCTACTCTTTGATCAATCCCTTTCAGGATTGCTGGTCGCCCGCGACCTGGTTTCAGCACCAAAACACTCTATCCCTCCCGATATCCCCCTCCGCGACGCATTGAAAACTTTTCAGAAAAAACGCAATATCAGTTTCTTCCCGGTTGTCGATCCGGAAGAACCAAAAAAACTCCTCGGTGTTCTCAGTCAAAATGACGTCCTCGCAGCATTCAGACGGCTGAATCTGGATGAATAAAAAAAGCAGGATAACCTCAAGTGGCCACCCTGCTTTTTCGATCCTAATTTTTATCTTGTTATGATTTTAACTTTTCCCCAAATACTTTTTTGCGGCAGTCACTTGAGTTGAATCGGGATATTCTTCAATCAACTTCTGCATTGTCGTTCTGGCATTTTCACCGTCACCCAAAGCGTTGAAAGCCAAGGCCTGTTTCATCATTGCCGCTGCGGCCTTAGGGTGAGATGGATATTTACTGATAACATCCTGAAATTGCAGGATTGCCATTTCATATTTCTTTTCACCATAAAAAGCTTCGCCGATCCAATAAAGGGCATTGACGAATAAATCATGCTCCGGATACTGGTTGACAAAAGACTCCAGCTGCTTCCGTCCCTGGGCAAACTGTTGCTGATTGCGGATCAAGTCGAGAGCCTCTTGATAGGTCTGTTCAGCGGTCAACTCAGGCTGACTTTCCTGCATCGATTGTTGCCCCATTGTTGCCCCACTGGCAACCTGTTGTTCCAATTCAGCAACCCGGTTTGTGAGAGAATTCAACTGCATCCCCAGATCATCTTTGATCAGCTGAAGCTCATCAGCCAAAGCCCGGTTATCTTGCCCTAAATCATCCATACGACCATTAACCGATTGAAATTCTACCCGTAAATTATCAAGCCCGGAAAGCATTTCAGCACCCTGGCGCTGTTGGACATCTCCACTAGCCGTTTCTGCCTGGGCTGTCTCCACCTTCCGCACTTCTAATTGTGCCAGGCGACGCTTCATCTCTTCCAGATCCAGATCCATCCGCAATTGATCCTGGCTTGGCGGTAGACACCCGACCAGCAACAGCAAACTCGACAATATTAATAGAAAGCGCATTGGATTTCCTCCCAGGAACCTGAAACAAAAAGGGCCGCTCATTTAATTTCTGAGCGGCCCCGATTGATTATAAATACAGATTAACGCTTAACTTTAAAATTAGCGCGACGGTTTTGAGCCCAAGCTTCCTTGGTATGGGCAGAATCGATAGGCATTTCTTCACCATAGGAGATAATGCTCATACGATCAGCGGCAACACCGAGGGAAACCAGATAATTTTTTGTTGCTAAAGCACGTTTGTCACCCAAAGCTAAGTTATATTCGTCGGAACCACGCTCATCACAATGTCCTTCGATCAAAATTTTAACTGCTGCAGCAGCTCTAAGCAGCCCGGCATTACTTACCAGAATACTTTTGGCCGCGGGAGTCAGAACATACTGATCGAAGTCAAACTGAATCCGAGCCAGCCCTTTGGCAGCAGCACGCTCAGCGGCTCTTGCGGCAGCGGCAGCATCATAAGCATTTGCTGCGGTATCTGTGACGGCTTGTTCAGCAACGGCAACAGGTTGCTGTTGCGTCATTTCAACCTGAGTTGACTCAGGGGCGGCTGGTTGCTCAGCAACCGGCTTTTTAGCACAGCCTGAAGCCAGTAGAGTCAGGGCAAAGAGCATCACCAGAAGATGGGTAATGGTTAGTTTTGGCATAATCATGTTACTCCTTTCGCATTTGCGATCAATTTAAAAAATGTCTTTTCACAACTCAGGGCATTATACAGAAGCTTGGCGTAAAAACAATACCCGTTTACATTGTTACCAGCGATCTGACCATGCGGGATGGGAATCATTGCCGCCGCGTGCCGAAATTTGTCTACTTCCCGTCCCATCTGCCCGCATAATCCAGATCGACTTTTCTCCACCATTGAGGTCATTGGAGTAGATCAGAAACCGTCCATCCGGGCTCCAACGCGGATGTTCTTTGCTCCCTTTACCAAAGGTCAGCTGTCGCTCATCTGTTCCATCCTCACGAATGGTAAAAATATTAAAAACCCCGTTATCCATGCGGGAATAGGCAATTTTATCCTCTTTTGGACTCCATGCCGGAGTCGCATTATACTTTCCTTCGAAGGTCAGGCGGGTCACATCCAGGGAGTGAACATCAACAATAAAAATATTGGGATTGCCGCGTCGATCCGAAACAAAAGCGATCTTATTCCCTTTCGGACTCCAGGACGGATCGACATCAATACTATAGTGATTGGTTAAACGGCGATGAATTGTCCCGTCGGTACCAAGCAGATAAATTTCCGAATTTTTATCTTTTGACAGCGTCAGCGCAATCTCATGACCGTCCGGGCTATAGCGTCCGCTAATATTCAGCCCCGGCTTGAGAGACAACCGTGATTCACGACCAGTGTAGATTTCCTTACGGTAGAGATCGGGGTTTCCTTTACTGTAAGAGGTAAAAATCAACTCTTTCCGGGTTGGCGAAAAGTCAGGATTGAGGACAATAGAGCGATGTTTGGTCATCTGAATTGGATGGTG
>JASJGT010000104.1:0-17130 GCA_033791405.1 Desulfuromusa sp. | reverse complement strand
CCTCTTTTATTTTTTCACGCAAGCTGGACAGATTGTCGCGGGCAATCCCTAAAACTAACGGAGTGGCCCCAATTTCACGCACCGCTGCGGCCAGCGCCCAGGAATTGCTATTGACAATTCCGCTACTAAAGTGAGGCTCGTCAATTTCCTGTAGTTCATCTCCAGTAGCGAGGATGGCAAAACGGGAGCGACGATGGAAAGGAATTGTTGGTAAGCGGAATGAAGCCAGCAAGCTGATCTCTGCTGGACGAAGCAGGGTTCCGGCAGAGATAATCTGGTCGCCGGGGCGAATATCTTCTCCGGTCCAACGAATGTGATCGCCTTTTTTCACCGTCTGCTGAATGGTTATTTGATTTTTCTCAGCCTTGCAGTCCTCAAAGGGAATCACCGCATCGGTTCCTTGTGGAATGGGAGCTCCTGTCATGATTTTAACGACAGTTCCCGGTTTGACTGAATCAGCAGAGGTTTTCCCTGCCGGAAGATATCCAGCTACGGGGAGATGTGTTCCGACCGCACAGTTTTCTGCAAGAACAGCATACCCATCCATTGCCGAATTATTGAAGGCTGGCAACGGTTGATCGGCAATAATATCTATGGCAATAGCTCTGCCTGCCGCATCCAACAGGGGGACTTTTTCTGTGTCGAGAAGCGGAACGCTATCCAGGATTTTTTGACGGGCTTCGTAAAATGAAATTGGCATTGTGACTTTCCGTTAAAGTTCAGGTTGTTGAGGGCACAGAGAAAGTTAAAATACCCCCCCCTCAATCCCCCTTTGACAAAGGGGGAAGTGATATTTCTCCCCTTTTATAAAGGGGAGTTAGAGGGGATTTTTCACTACTTCCTTTGTATGAGACCGATTTTGGTTTCCCTTTGTTTACCGTAAAGCTAATTCCTGTTTTTCCATGAGCAGCATTTTATCACGTAATTCTGCCGCTTTTTCAAAATCAAGATCGGCAGCAGCAGCAAGCATCCCTTTTTTGAGTTCTGCAATTTTCTTTTTCAGCTCCCCCGGACTACTGTATTCTGCCATAGCTTCAGCGACCAACGCCATCTCGACATCATCTTTTGCTGAAAGATAGTCAAGAACTGAACCTATCGACTTCTTAATTGATTGTGGGGTAATGCCATGTTTTTTATTGTGAGCCAATTGTTTGGTGCGGCGACGTTCCGTTTCATCGAGACAGGCTTGCATCGATTTGGTGGTTTTATCGGCATACATGATCACCCGTCCGTCGACATTGCGCGCTGTTCGTCCACAGGTCTGGATCAATGCCCGAGCTGAGCGGAGAAAGCCTTCTTTATCGGCATCCAGAATGGTGACCAGTGCCACTTCTGGAATATCCAATCCTTCGCGTAGCAGGTTGATACCAACCAGGACGTCAAATTCACCTTCCCGCAGGGCACGAATAATTTGTACCCGTTCCAGGGTATCAATATCAGAATGGAGATAGTTGACCCGGATATTTAATTCCTTTAGATAGCTGGTGAGGTCTTCGGCCATCCGTTTGGTCAATGTGGTTACCAGCACCCGCGCATTGTTTTTGACGGTCTTGCGGATTTCCTCGATCAGATCATCCACCTGTTCGGTGGCTGGGCGGATTTCAATCGGAGGGTCGACCAATCCGGTTGGACGGATCACCTGTTCCACAAAAACACCGTGAGCCTGTTCCAGTTCATAATCGGCGGGGGTGGCTGAAACATAGACTGTCTGTGGCTGATGTTTTTGGAATTCTTCGAACATCAACGGGCGGTTGTCGAGCGCCGAAGGCATGCGGAAGCCGTAATTCACCAGAGTTTCTTTGCGTGAGCGGTCACCCCGGTACATCCCCCCGACCTGGCTGACGCTGACGTGGCTTTCATCGATAAACATCAGGGCATTATCTGGCAGATAGGAAAGCAGAGTTGCTGGTGGCTCTCCGACCTTGCGCCCGTCAAGAAAACGGGAATAATTTTCAATTCCCTGGCAATAACCCATTTCCTCGATCATCTCTATATCAAATAAGGTTCGCTGTTCGATTCGTTGAGCTTCCAGTAGCATGTTACGTTCCTGGAAGTATTGAATCCGGTGCTGGAGTTCATCCTGAATTTCGCCGATAGCCCGTTTTAAAGTCGGTTTGGTTGCCACATAATGGCTGGCGGGGAAAATGGCGGTGCGGTCGAGCCGGTCGATCACCTTGCCACGCAGAGGATCAATTTCGCTGATTGCCTCGATTTCATCACCGAAAAACTCAATCCGCAGAGCCCGTTTTTCTTCGTATGCAGGGAAGATTTCAACACTGTCACCACGTACTCGGAAAGTGCCGCGATGGAAATCAATATCGTTACGTTCATACTGAATCTCGATCAGGTTATGGAGAAACTTGTTGCGGTCGAGTTCCATCCCCGTCTGCAGATTCACCAGCATCCCATAGTAAGCTTCTGGTGATCCAAGGCCATAGATACAACTAACCGAAGCGACAATCAGTACGTCCTTGCGTGATAAAAGCGAGCGGGTGGCACTGTGGCGCAATTTATCAATCTCTTCGTTGATTGAACTGTCTTTATCAATAAATGTATCGGTTGAAGGAACGTAAGCTTCCGGCTGGTAGTAATCGTAGTAGCTGACGAAATATTCGACAGCATTATTCGGAAAGAGTCCTTTGAACTCGCTATAAAGCTGGGCCGCCAGAGTTTTGTTGTGAGCCAGTACCAGTGTTGGTCGTTGTAGTTGGTTGACTATGTTGGCCATGGTGAAGGTTTTGCCCGAGCCGGTGACTCCGAGTAGCACCTGGTGCCGGTCGCCACGGTCGAGACCTTCGACCAGTTCCTTGATTGCCTGTGGCTGGTCGCCGCAGGGTTGATAGTCAGATTGTAATTCAAATTGAGCCATTTTTTATCCATGATGAATTATATAAAAAACTTGATAATCTTGGTTGACAGTAAGTGTCCTATCAAGTGCCAATTGCTGATTTCAGAGTCACACAAACGGGTCAAGACAAGGCGTGATCCGTAGAGAATGGCCACCCCTTGTCAAGGATCGCAACACGGTATTGGCGTGTTTGTGTGACTCCCGTAGGGCGAAACGAGAAACATCTACCTGCAGTGTTGTGCTTATTTGAATTAATATAAATAATCCTGCATTCGCACGCCTTGCATCTAGCTATTTCTCGTTTCGCTGAATGCGGCAATTGGCACTTGACAGGACACTAGTAGAGGTTCAAACTCCCGCTCTTTTGTACCAACGACAAGAATCATCATTATTGTGGAAGGATAAGGTATGAGCGACAAAAAACGCAAATATGTTTATTCGGTTTTCTGGAACTGCGGGCTGATAATTATTGGCACCCTGATCCAAACAGTTGTTCTTAAAGGGCTTGCAGCGCCGCACCAGTTTATCCCCGGCGGTTTATTCGGGATTGCTTCTCTGATCCACTATCAGACCGATTGGTTAAATCCGGGTTTGCTCTATCTGTTTCTAAATATCCCGATGTTTATTCTCGGTTATATATTTGTATCGCGGCGCTTCCTCTGGTATAGCGCACTGGCGATGTTGGTTGTTTCATTGTCGTATCAGTTTATCAATATCCCGATTCAGATCGATAATCAACTCTATGCTGCTATTGTTTTCGGCGCTATTTTCGGTGTTGGAAGCGGTACGGTTCTCCGCTCACTGGGATCAAACGGTGGGGCTGATGTTCTGGCGATTATTCTGTTTCAGAAATATAATATCGGAGTAGGCAAGTTCTCGTTCTGTTTCAATATGCTCCTCTATTTGGCTTGCTTTTTTTCGATGCCGACCGATTTGGTGATTGCATCAATGATTGCAGTATTTATTGCGGCACAGACGATTGATTATACTTTGTCATTATTCAGTCAGCGCAAACTGGTCTTTGTTGTCTCGCCGCAGGCAGAAGAGATTGCTGATCAGATAATGAACCATCTAAAAATCGGTACAACGATGGTTCCAGCGGTTGGAGCCTATCACCGCGAGGCTAAAACGGTGCTGATGGTGGTGATCAACAACATTCAGCTGAAACGTTTGGAAGAGATTGTATTTACGGTAGATGAACACGCATTGTTTATTGTTGAAAACACCTTTAATGTGCTTGGCTCGAGTTTTTCAAAGCGGAAGCTCTATTGATTTTGGCTATTATCCCGATGGTTTTCTCTGTGCCGATTCAGTTTTTTTCGGCATTGGGGGAACCAGTAGCGCTGGGTCAAGGCGCTGTTTAAACCAGTTGATCCGCCAATCAAGGTGTGGACCCGTCACTCGGCCAGAGGCCCCAACTTTGGCAATCTGCTGCCCTTGAGCAACCTGTTCCCCCACTTTGACGAGGATTTTACTTAGATGGAGAAAGCTTGAAGAGAGTCCATGGCCGTGATCGACAATTAAGGTTCCACCGGAAAAGAACATCCCTTTATGAACCATGGTTATCACGCCCCCTGCGGGAGCTTTAACTGGAGTTCCTGTGGATGCGGCGATATCGATACCAAAGTGGGGTCGGCGTGGTTCACCATTCAAAATACGCTGGCTGCCATAAATCCCGCTGATTCGACCAATCACCGGCCAGATAAAACTTTCTTGAAAATTAAGTCGGTCACTGTCTTGTTTCCGAGCTTTTGCAACCTGCTGTGCTTCCTGCCTGATCCGTTTTAGATCCTCCTCACTTGGATTCATCATCTGTTTGCTGATGCCATCGATCCTTTGGATATCGTATTTACGCTGTTTGAGAGTCAATTTGTGGATATGTTCATTGCCATCCGAATCGATCAGGGTCAAAGATTGTTGGGGCGTCATATCGCGTCCAAACCCGAGAATGAATGATCCATCCGGGGCAATTTTCAACTGTCGATCAGAATAAAAAACTTTTTCATCTGGATCGACATGACCACGGAGTAAGCCACTCTGCGTCGGGGAGTCTTCCAGCTGTAGTTCAGCAAAGCTGGGAGTTGTAATGCTGAGGAAAAAAACGACCAGGATAAAATGGAATAGATAATATCTCATATTGAATTTGCTGCCCTTTACTTGCTGCTGATATTAAATTCAACCCGGCTTACCGGGCCGTCTTTGGGGGATTGATAGATATCTGTCTTTTTCAGGAATAGACGGGGTTTAATTTCTTCACTGGTTGCTACCAGTGCATCACGTACAGCCATGGCTCGTGCTTTTGCCAGCTCCTGAATTTGCTCTTCTCCAGCTAGAATATTTGTCAGAAGCAACTTTTCCATTTCTGGATCGGGGAGCTTTTTCAGCATCCTGACAAAATTGCGTGGTCTCGGGAATTCTGCTTCTTTGTAAACGGTCAACAGAGTGTCATGATATTCTTCTTCGCTGACAACAACCTCTTCCCCCTCTACCGGGGTAGCACCATCCTCTTCCATTTTGCGCAACTTTGCAGCAACCAGCATTCGCCGCAACTGCTCCTGCCGATAAGCTTCGGGATCCTGTTCTTTGTCGGCAAAGGCACTTATCTCCAGTGTCAGGGCTGGTCGTTTGGCAAGCATCTCAGCCAGGGCGCCCAGTTTTTCCAATTGTTCCGTGTCAATGACTGACAAGCCACTGGCAAAAGTAATACTGGAAAAGTCTTCATCACCACCGCCAAGCATCGAAGACAATAAGGAGAATGGCGATGTTGCAGCTTTGACTAACAGGTTTTTAAGAATGGTGAAGATAACGCCACTGATGCTGAAATCGGGGTCGCTCAGATCCCCAGAGAGTGGGATGTCGAGATGAATCTCATCGTTACTATCTTTCAGCAGGGCAATGGCGAAAGCAACCGGAAGGGAGGTTGCCTTATCACTTTCAACGGTATCCCCAAAAGTGAACTGGTCGATCATCACTTTATTTTTTGCACTGATCTTCTGGTGTTGAATATTGTAGTTCAAGTCGAGATTCAACTTGCCTTTGTCAATCACATAACCAAGGTAGGTTCCTGAATAGGGAGTCATCGGGGTCAGGTCGATATCTTTGAAGCTGAGAGTCAGGTCTGCAGATAACTCACGACTCAAAGGATTTATTTTTCCGCTGACCGTCAGTGGTGAATGGTTCTCCAATTGACCACGCAAATCAACATCAGCCTGCATCTGCTCGTCAGACGCCAATCCGGTGACTCGGCCACCCAATTCATACATTGTTGTTGAAAAGATACTTGGCAGGTGCCGGTCGGTAAAGGAGACGGTTCCCCCCTGCAAAGTCAGTGCATCAACCCGGATATCAAGTGGCGGTTCAGATGAGGGTTCTTCTTTAGCAATAACCGCTTCCTCTTTTTTTAATGGTTCCGCTTTCCCTTCTTTTGCTTCCTTCTGTTTGTCTTCATCGGCCTCTTCGGCAGCCTCAGTTGCGGTTATGCTGGTCAGGTTAATGCGACCTTCCTGAGTAATCTCAATATTTGTCAGGTAATTACTCAGCACAACCTCTTTGATATGCAATGCGAAAGGAGCAATTTCCCCTTTGATGCCATTAATGTTGAGATTTTCCCAGCCAAGCAGTTCCCCGTCACCAAGTGGATCGCGCAGGTTGAAGTTACTGATGTTAAGTTTTCCAGAAAAATTTCCGCTGAAATTATCCGGCTGTTGCTTGATATTGGTAGTCAGCGCAGCGTAGAGTTTGCCATCCTTCAGGTTGATTTTTAACGTTTCCGGAATAAAATCATTAAAGTCGGATAGAGGGAATGCTTTGATATTGGTTTGTGCTTGTAGTTGTAACGGTGTGTGAATAACTGTTCCCTTAACTTTGACATCCCCTTTTTTCCCAATTTTTACCGCAAGAGAAAAAGGGCTTTTTTCTGCGGTGGGGTAGCTGAGATTTTCTGCATGAAAATTGAAATTGGGAATCTTGATCTGGGGGTTTTTCGCTAAGCTGACATCAGTGAACAGTAGTTTGAATTTCTCCAGATCAATACTCTGGGCGTGAATCTTCCAGGGCTCGCTCGCTTCAGCGTTGAGTTCTGGTTCAGTTTTCTCCGCAGCTGGTTGTTTTCGTAATAGCTGTAATGGTGAAAAACTCCCGTCCGCTAGCCGGGTTGCTTTGATATCCCCATCACTTAATGTAATGGTGCCAAGACCAACATCCTGCTGTTGTAGATCAAAAGAACTGTCCGTGATGTTGAAAGCTGACAAAGTAAACTGATCCTTGCCGGAGAAGGGAACCAGCAGGTTGTTCAACCCCAGCTGAACCTGTTGCGCTTGGATGTTTCCATCTTCTGTGTAGATTATCTGTCCAGCAAGATTCAAAATACCTTCAATTGGTGCAGTTAACAATCCTTCCAGATAGGGGTAGTACGGTTTCAGGGAGAATTGTTCAGCATTCAAATCCATCAGTGCAGTGGTTGGATTGATTCCAAATTCGCCACTAATTGCCGTCGTAAATTCCCGGTCGGTTTGTAGCTTCAGAGTTGCAGCTGTTTTCTGTTGCAGATGAGTTGAAAGATTGTTCAACTCCAGATTGATCATGCGAATCTCTTCGGAAAATCCACCGGGGACAAAATCATCACGATAGTGGACTTGACCATCGATCAGCGCCAGTTTTGCAATCGTCAGGAGAGGTAAACGACCTGCTGTCTCGTTTTCCTCTGTCTTCTCCTTTGCTGCTGGGGAGGCTGTCTCTTTGGCTGGGGCAATACGCTGAAAGTTCCAACGCCCTGAACTATCCCGATCAACATAAAACTGTGGATCATAGATATCGAGGGATACCAGATTGAAATCCTGGGTAAATAGATCTGCCCAGTCGAGATCGAGAATCAGGGTCGGCATGCGGAACAGTTCGCTTCCGTCCAATTCGCGCAAGTCAATATCGGAGAGAGCCAATTCGCCACCGAGTAATAGCTTCGGCTCATCATTAGAAGAAACCCGGTAGGACAGATCGATTTCACAATCAAGCATCCCCTGTTTGATCTCGATCGGCAACGGAACCGGTGAATGGAATGCATAATAGGCAAGATCAGCATTATCCAAACTCAGGAATAGTTTGGTTTCCAGCGAATCCTTAAATGGTTTCAGCTGCCCATCGGCACGGATTTCTGCACCGTTTAAGAG
The DNA here is from genome assembly GCA_033791405.1 of Desulfuromusa sp. Classification (GTDB taxonomy): domain Bacteria; phylum Desulfobacterota; class Desulfuromonadia; order Desulfuromonadales; family Geopsychrobacteraceae; genus Desulfuromusa. The sequence continues at coordinate 9,117 of JASJGT010000104.1, read as the reverse complement.
CATGTGTAGGAGTGGCTCAACATAGTCATCGGTCAGGTAGGGAATATTGCCAATGAAAGGAACGCTCAAGACCAGTTCACGAATCTGGTGCTGCGATTTTTTCTCTGAAGTTTGATCGGTAAAGTCTACGCTGCCGTTGCTGAGAACAATATTATTGAGGGAAAAATGGAATGGTTTCTTTGCTTCAGTCGGTGTTGGTTCGGAATTATTACTGCCAAGTCGGGTGAAATCAGAGAAGTTAAATTCCTGTTTACCGAGCAGCTCGATATTGACGAAAGGCTCATCTAGTTCGACGCGGTCAAGAATCACAGCCTGCTTCATGATAGACATAACGCTGCCGGAGAGCATTAGCCGTTTGAATTTCACAAAGGGTTGATCACTATTCTGTTCGGTCAGTTTTGTTCCACTGAGTTCAACCGTCAGGGTAAAAGGGTTGAAGAATGCTTTTTCAATCGTTAAAGTGCGATCAGTATTTTCGGAGACCCAATTGCTTCCCTGTTTTTTGATCTGCCAAGGGACAACCAGCATGGATAAGAGCAATAATCCAAAAATAACCGCAACAGAAATCAGACTAATTTTTAACCAGCGCGACATAATTTTTCCCTCCATGGTAATTTTGCTAGTCGCCTGTCAGACTATCAGGGCTGATGCGAAAATTTGGTCGTTTGTGATCAGATTTTGGCTCATTTGAGAGTAATAGCCATAGCTACTGGTCGAAAAGGAGCTGAAATGTGAGCCAAACAGACGAATTTGCAGCCAGCTCATTGATAGTCCGACAGGCTGCTATAGTCTACCATAAGGAAAAAAGATCTTTGAGGAAAATATAACGTTAATAGTTTTCATTTGCTGATCATAAGGACTTTTCATGTTTGCAACCGGAATTTACCAAAAGCGGCGACAAAAACTCATCCAGCAGGTCGAAAATGGTTTAATCCTACTGCCTGGAAATATTGATTCCCCATTTAACTCTGTCGATAATTGCTACCGCTTTCGCCAGGACAGCAGCTTTCTCTATTTCTGTGGTCTGGATCAGCCAGGATTTGCTGTTGTGCTGGATGCCGATTCCGGGCGTGAAATCATGTTCGGTCGGCAGCAGAGTCTGGACGATGTGATCTGGAGCGGCTCGCAACCGTCACTACAGAGCCAAGCAGGGTTGGTTGGTATTTCTGAGGCTATTTCAATTGATAGTCTGGAGAATCTGCTTTCATCCGCAGTTGCAGCGGGAAGATCCATTCACTATCTTCCAACCTGTCGAGCTGGCAATAAAATCTTTTTGAGTAACCTGCTGGGGAAAAACATTACCGAATTAGATAAAGATATTTCGCCAGCGCTGATCAAGGCTGTTGTGGCGCTCCGTTCGGTTAAAGGTGAGGAGGAGATTGCAGAGCTGGATTCTGCCGCCGATCTGGGTTATCAACTTCATACCACGGCAATGGATATGGCCAGGGAAGGCGTTTATGAATGGGAAATTGCTGGTGCATTGGAGGCGGTTGCTGCCCGTGCCGGGAGGATGCTCTCATTTCCTCCGATTGTGACGATCCATGGAGAGACTCTGCATAACCATCAGAGGGATAACCAGTTGCAGGATGGCGATCTACTGCTGGTCGATTGCGGTGTCGAAAGCTTGCGCCACTATGCCTCTGATCATACTCGAACCGTTCCGGTTGGGGGGCAGTTCAGTTCTCAACAACGCGATATTTATCAGCTTGTTCTGGACTGTAGGGCGCGGGCAAAGAAATTGATTCGACCAGGCATTGCTTATCTGGATGTCCATCTGGCTGTTGCTCGAACACTGGTGGAGGGTTTACGATCTCTGGGGTTGATGCAGGGGGATGTCGACCAGGCTGTTGCAGTTGGAGCCCACGCATTGTTCATGCCGCATGGGCTGGGGCACATGCTTGGTCTGGATGTTCATGATATGGAAGATCTTGGAGAAGATTATGTCGGTTACGATGATAAGATTCAGCGCTCGATGCAATTTGGTCTCTCCGGGCTACGGTTAGGGCGTGAACTTCAGGAAGGTTTTGTCCTGACAGTCGAGCCGGGGATTTATTTTATTCCGCAATTGATAGAGCAGTGGAAAAAAACAGGTCGGCATGCAAAATTTATTAACTATGCTAGACTGTCAGAGTATTTGGACTTCGGTGGGATTCGCTTGGAAGATGATCTTTTGGTCACGAAGGACGGGGGTCGTTTGCTTGGACGACCAATCCCTTTACAAATTGATGAAATTGAAAAATAGAACAGGGTTTCTCTTGACACCCTTTTGATCTCTCTGTAGATTTCCAACTTGGGCAAAAATTTAATGAGTTGCTGTGACATCATTTAGATTTTGCCTTCACTCAATTTTAAAAGGAGGCTTCAACAATGCAAAAAATTCTCATTCGGGTTTTACCATTTCTACTCCTGTTGCTGTTGGTTGGCCAGGTCCAGGCCAAAACTCTGGTCTACTGTTCTGAGGGTAGTCCTGAAGGCTTCAATCCGTCTCTCTATACGGCAGGGACAACATTTGATGCGAGTTCAAGGACTGTTTTTGAGGGGTTGACCCATTTTGTTCGTGGGACGACCACGCTAGAGCCAGGAATGGCCGAGAGTTGGACGGTTTCTGCTGACGCTAAAACTTACACCTTCAAATTACGCAAAGGGGTCAAGTTTCATTCTGCCAAACATTTTACTCCGACCCGCGATATGAATGCCGATGACATCCTTTATACCTTTGAGCGGCAGTGGAAAAAAGATCATCCTTTTTACGCAATCTCCGGCGGTAACTACGAGTATTTCAATGGCATGTCAATGCCTGACCTGTTGAGTAAAATCGAAAAAGTTGACGATTATACCGTCAAATTTGTTCTCAACCGTCCAGAAGCACCAATGCTGGCGAACCTGGGGATGGATTTTGCAGTTATTCAATCGGCTGAATATGCTGATGCAATGATGAAAGCGGGAACACCTGACAAAGTTGATCAATGGCCAATCGGTACCGGGCCTTTTGTTTTTGAGGGTTATAAAAAAGATGCCCAGATCCGCTACTCCGCTTTTAAAGACTACTGGAAGGGTAAAGCAGCAATCGATAGGCTGGTTTTTTCTATCACTCCCGATGCTTCTGTTCGTTATGCAAAGTTGAAAGCTGGTGAGTGTCAGGTCATGCCTTACCCCAATCCGGCAGATGTCGCTGCAATGAAAGCAGATCCAGATATCAACCTGATGGAGCAGGAAGGTTTGAATGTCGGTTATCTGGCTTACAATACTAAGGTTGCCCCATTTGACAATGTCAAGGTTCGAAAAGCTCTGAATAAAGCAATGAACAAGCAGGCGATTATCGATACCGTTTTCCAGGGTGCTGGTAAAATTGCTAAAAATCCAATTCCACCGACCATTTGGTCTTACAATGAAGCAACTGTGGATGACAGTTTTGATCCGGTTGCCGCGAAAAAAATGTTGGCTGATGCAGGTTATCCGAATGGGTTTGATATGAAGATCTGGGCCATGCCTGTCCAACGCCCTTATAACCCGAATGCTCGCCGGATGGCGGAAGTTATTCAAGCTGATTTTGCCAAGGTTGGAGTCAAAGTCGAAATCATTTCTTACGAGTGGGGCGAGTACCTCAAACGCTCCAAAGAAGTTACTCGTGACGGTGCTGTCCTGTTAGGTTGGACCGGTGATAATGGTGATCCGGACAACTTCTTGGCGGTATTGCTTGGCTGTGATGGCGTTGGTGGTTCAAACCGTGCTCAATGGTGTTACAAGCCGTTTGAAGACCTGATTCAAAAAGCTAAGGTTGTTGCCGATCCTGCAGCACGAACCAAGCTTTATGAGCAGGCACAGATTGTTTTCAAAGAGCAAGCTCCCTGGGCGACAATTGCTCACTCTGTGGTCTTTAAGCCCATGAGTAAAAATGTTGTGAATTTCAAAATCGATCCTTTTGGTGGACACGTTTTCTATGGCGTTGATTTGAAATAGTTCTCAGTAGGTGTTATTTCTGGCCGGGAAAGATTTTTTCTTTCCCGGTTTTTTTTTGCATGGTAGATATCTTTTATGTTCAGTTTTTTGCTCAAACGTATTGGCGTCGTTATCCCGACCTTTATCGGTGTGACCTTGCTGACATTTTCCCTGATTCGTCTGATTCCAGGTGATCCAGTCGAGCTCATGGCTGGCGAGCGTGGTGTTGATCCGATTCGGCATGCTGAGTTGCTGGCGCAAATGGGACTCGACAAGCCTTTGTTGGTTCAATACTGGAATTATTTGACCGGTATTTTTCAAGGGGATCTGGGAACGTCTATTGTGACTCGGGAACCGGTGATTCGGGAGTTCTTTACCCTTTTTCCGGCAACGTTGGAACTGAGCCTTTGTGCCATCACTATTGCCATCCTGATCGGTTTGCCGGCTGGGATCATTGCTGCTGTGCGGCGTGGTAAAGTAACCGACTACACGGTAATGGGATTATCCCTCACCGGCTATTCGATGCCGATCTTCTGGTGGGGGCTGCTGCTGATTTTATTCTTTTCGGTCAATTTGGGCTGGACACCTGTTTCGGGACGTATTTCAGCCCTGTTCTGGGTTGATGAAGTGACCGGTTTTATGTTGATTGATGCTTTTCTGTCCGATGAGGTAGGCGCGTTCACTTCGGCACTGCGACATCTGATTCTCCCCTCCATTGTTCTGGCAACCATCCCTCTGGCAGTTATTGCCCGGATGACCCGTTCCTCGATGTTGGAAGTTTTGCGTGAAGATTATGTCCAGGTGGCTCGAGCCAAAGGATTGGCTATGCCACTGGTTGTTTGTATTCACGCATTACGCAATGCGTTGATTCCAGTGATTACAGTGATTGGCCTACAAGTTGGGGTTTTGCTGGCCGGGGCGATTTTGACCGAGACTATTTTTTCCTGGCCGGGGATCGGTAAATGGCTGCTCGATTCGATTCATCGGCGCGACTATCCTTCGGTTCAGGGTGGAATTCTGATGATTGCCTGCATTGTAATTTTCGTTAATCTTACAGTTGATATTCTTTACGGCGTGGTCAATCCGCGTATCCGTCATAACCGCTAGGGGCTGAGGACATGAGTGAACAGGTTCAGATAGCGGTTGTTGATGAGTTGGCACCTCCAAGCCCATTTCGAGAATTCTGGGGTTATTTCTGTGAAAATCGCGGGGCGTTGATCGGGTTCGGTTTTATCCTTGCCGTGTTGCTGGCGGCCTTGTTTGCAAATCTGCTGACCCCACATTCGCCATTCGAGCAATACCGTGACTATATTCTGAATCCACCTGCCTGGCAGGATGGTGGCATCTGGCGCTTTCCTCTTGGTACCGATGAAGTTGGTCGTGATGTTTTAACCCGGTTGATTTTTGGTGGCCGGATGTCGTTGTTTGTCGGGATGATCGTTGTTTCTATCTCACTGCTGGTCGGAACCTTGGTTGGTTTGATCTCCGGTTATGTGGGAGGGATGACTGATACTTTGATCATGCGCGGCGTGGATATTATCATGGCGTTGCCGAGTTTGTTGTTGGCTCTGGCGATCGTAACCATCCTTGGCCCAGGGCTGATTAATGCAGCAATTGCAATTGCAATCACCTACCTTCCCCATTATGTTCGTATTACCCGAGCATCGGTGATAGCTGAAAGTTCCAAAGATTATGTGGTCGCATCCCGAGTCAGTGGTGCCGGGGTGTTGCGTCTGATTTTTATTACCATTCTGCCAAACTGTATGGCGCCATTGATTGTTCAGGCATCCCTAGGGTTTTCCAATGCAATTCTCGATGCAGCAGCACTTGGATTTATCGGGCTGGGTGCACAACCACCGAGTCCTGAGTGGGGGTCTATGTTGGCCAATGCTCTAGAATTTATTCAACGCGCCTGGTGGGTGGTTACTTTCCCCGGGTTGATGATCCTGATGACCGTTCTGGCTCTTAACCTGATGGGTGATGGTTTACGTGATGCGCTTGATCCAAAGATGAAATTATAGCAGTGGCTTAGCAGAATTACGCCCTGCTGCGTTATGGTGTCTTTTCAGACTCTCGACATACTTGACGTATGCCTTCGACCCTGAAAAGCCCCCAAGCCTTGCAGGACAAAATTCTGCGTTGCCATATGGATTTTCGTGGTAACTGAAAGAAACTATATATAATGGCACTTTTACAGATAGAAAATCTAACCGTTGAATTTGGTAGCGCGAAGAATCCTTTCAGAGCCGTTGACAATGTCTGTCTGCAGATCGAAAAGGGTGAGGTGCTCGGGATTGTCGGTGAGTCCGGCTCCGGAAAGTCAGTGACAGCCAAGGCGGTGATGGGTTTGATTGATTGGCCCGGCCGGGTTGTGGCTGAAACACTTGAATTTGATGGGCAGGATTTGCAAGCGATGCCTGATAGGCAACGCCGCAAAATCACCGGACGTGAAATTGCCATGATTTTCCAGGATCCAATGACCAGTCTGAATCCCTGTTTTACTGCCGGTTTTCAGATTGCCGAAGCACTCAAAATCCACGAAGGTGGTAGTCGAGAGATGCGCCGATCCAGGACTCTTGAACTCTTGGAGCAGGTTGGTATTCCCGATCCTCAAGCAAGACTCAAGGCCTTTCCGCACCAACTCTCTGGAGGGATGAGTCAACGGGTGATGATCGCGATGGCGATTGCCTGCAATCCCATATTGTTGATTGCTGATGAGCCGACAACTGCTCTTGACGTGACAATTCAAGCGCAGATTATCGACTTGTTGCTCAATTTGCAACGGCAGAGAGAGATGGCTTTGATCTTGATTACTCACGACCTGGCTCTGGTTGCTGAAGCGGCTCATCGGATTGTGGTGATGTATGCCGGGCAGGTTGTTGAAACTGGTCCGGTTCCCGAAATTTTTGATTCACCACGTCATCCATACACCGCAGCCCTTCTCGAGGCCCTACCGGAACGTTCGGGTGGGGAGGCTCGATTGAAAACAATTCCCGGTGTGGTTCCTGGTCAGTTTGATCGTCCGACCGGTTGTCTTTTGAACCCGCGTTGCCGTTTTGCAACTGATCGCTGTCGCCAACAAACACCACAACTTGAAACTACTCTGGATGGTCGACAGGTTCGCTGTTTTACTCCGTTGGATGCAGAAGGAAAACCACAGCAATGAGTAAAGATCTTATCCTGGAAGCCCGGGAACTGACCCGTTTTTACGAAGTTTCACAGGGTCCATTCAAACCAGCAGCTATTGTAAAAGCTCTTGATGGGGTGAGTTTTCAGGTTGAAGCAGGAAAAACTCTGGCAGTTGTTGGTGAATCTGGTTGCGGTAAATCGACCCTGGCTCGTCAGGTGACAATGATAGAGCGTCCCACCAGCGGAGAATTAGAATTTGATGGATTCGATTTGGCTAAAGGGTCGGATCATGAATTGAAAGCCGCTCAGCAACGGGTGCAGATGATTTTTCAGAACCCCTATGGATCGCTTAATCCGCGCAAGAGAATCGGTACAATCATAGGTGAACCACTGGCTATTAACAGTGATTTAAGTAAAATTGAACAGGAAGAACGAGTGCGGAACACGATGGGGAAGGTCGGTTTGCGACCAGAACATTATGATCGATATCCACATATGTTCTCTGGTGGCCAGCGCCAGCGGATTGCCATTGCACGGGCGTTAATGCTCGAACCTAAACTGGTGGTGGCTGATGAACCGGTCTCGGCGCTGGATGTTTCGGTGCAGGCTCAAGTATTGAACCTGCTGATGGATCTGCAGGAAGAGATGAACCTGGCATTTTTGTTTATCGCTCACGATCTATCGGTTGTGCGCTATATTGCCGATGACGTTATGGTGATGTATCTGGGGAAAGTTGCCGAATATGGTAAAGCCGAACAGATTTTTGAGCGCCCACGGCATCCTTATACTCAAGCTCTCCTGGCATCAACCCCCCACTTAAAAGCGCAGAATCGAACACAACGGATTATTCTTTCCGGTGAACTCCCCTCGCCACTCTCTCCCCCTTCTGGTTGTGTTTTCCACACTCGCTGTCCCTTTGCAACATCACAATGTGCAGAACAGGTTCCTGCAGTAGCGGAGTTTGATGGACGTTTAACATCTTGTCTGCGTGTTGCTGAAATTGCAGCTGAGCAAAACTAAAAAAGCCTCGTAATATGAAATGACGGGGCTTCTTGATTATAGTCTGCAAATCCCTCAATAAATAGACAGCTCCGATTCAGCATCAAAGATATGTAGATGAGTGAGATCCAAAGTGATCTGTAATTTATCGCCAGTAGAGAATATACGTCGCCCTTCCGCCCGGGCAATCAGGTTGGCTCCTTGTATATCCATATGCAAGTTAGTTTCATTCCCCAATGGTTCAACTATTTTGACCGTGCCTTCGGTTGTGATAGATAATTCTGGTTTTTTATCACTGTCAGTATCAGTGACAAGAAGGTCTTCAATTGGTAGCCCCGAAATGACCTTTTGTCCAACTGTAAGAACACTATTTTCTTTTTTTGGAATTGGAATGTCTAATTGATCCCCCAGCCGGAGATTGAGACCGTCATTGCTTTCGACAATAGTTGCCGGATGTAGATTCATGGGTGGTGAGCCCATAAAACTGGCAACAAACGCATTGGCTGGGTGCTGGAATATTTCCATTGGAGTCCCAACCTGCTCTATGTAACCATCGCGCATGACGACGATTCGATCAGCCAGGGTCATAGCCTCAACCTGGTCATGTGTGACATAGACGATTGTATTTTGAACTTGCTGATGAAGTAGTTTGATTTCCAACCGCATCTGGGTGCGTAATTTAGCATCAAGGTTGGAAAGTGGCTCATCAAACAGGAAAACGGCAGGGCGGCGGACGATAGCTCGTCCCATGGCGACCCGTTGCCGCTGTCCCCCGGATAGTTCATGTGGTTTGCGAAACAAATAGTCTTCAAGTTCCAGAATTTTTGCAGTTTCTCGCACCCGCTGTTCTATCTCATCCTTCGGTATTTTTCTCAAGGTCAGGCCGAAGGACATATTTTTATAGACGTTCATGTGAGGATAGAGGGCATAGTTCTGAAACACCATCGCCGCATCCCGGTCTTTAGGGGCCACATCGTTGACCACCCGGTCAGATATTTCAATTGTTCCAGCGGTAATATCTTCAAGTCCGGCAATCATTCTTAGAACTGT
>JASJGT010000103.1:0-9551 GCA_033791405.1 Desulfuromusa sp. | reverse complement strand
CACGCTCGCCATCAAAGTTGATATCTTTTGGTCGATAGGGATGTGAGCCAGTAGCAATGACAAAATTATCGGCAGTAAAATGGCGAGAATTGTCTGACTCGTCTGTGACCTCAACGGTTTGTGGATCGACAAAGCGCGCATGTCCTTCGATCACTTCGACGCCATTGCGCTCATAGAAACCTTCGCGATTACTGACTTGTTGATCAACTACATCCCTTACAACGTCCATAAGGTTTGCGGATGTTGCCTTGATGTGGTGATGGCTCCGGTCGAATAGGCGGCTTTTCTTCGCTTCAGAGTATTGTCTCACCACATGAATAAGGGTCTTGCTTGGAATTGTCCCCGAATGGGTGCATCCGCCACCGACCAGCGCATGGCTTTCTATGATAGCGACGGACTTTCCTGACTTGGCCAGCTTGATCGAAGCCCCTTCACCACCAGGGCCACTGCCAATGATAAGGACATCAAAGTGGTTCTTCTGTTCTCTCATATGAATTTCTCTGCTCACAGTTTCTTAAGAAATAGACAACGACATAAATTTCCTCAAACGAATAGGTAGTTCTACCATATTTTGTTGTTTGGAGATGCTGTCGAGATACATTTTTTATAGCTACAGCTAGAAAAGTCGGTTTTTAGTATTGAACCCATAGGAATTATTCATCTTTCTTCTCCACTAAAAACGGTTTCAGCAGGTCAATCGGCATGGGGAAGAGAATAGTTGAATTCTTTTCTGTGGCGATTTCTGTCATGGTCTGCAAGAAGCGAAGTTGTAATGCTCCTGGTTGGGCGGAAATTTGTTCTGCAGCTTTCGCCAGGGTGGCAGAAGCCTCAAATTCACCAGTGGCATGGATGACTTTAGAGCGCCGTTCACGCTCTGCTTCTGCCTGGCGCGCCATGGCTCGTTGCATCTCGGTTGGCAGATCGACATGTTTGATTTCGACATTGGAAATTTTAACCCCCCAGGGATCAGTTTGACGATCAAGAATTTCCTGCAGGTTATGATTGATTTTATCTCGCTGAGCCAGCAGATCGTCCAGCTCCACCTGCCCCAGCACGCTCCGCAGTGATGTCTGAGCCAACTGGCTGGTCGCATAAAGATAGTTGTCCACTTCAATCAAGGCCTTCTCTGGCTGAACGACCCGGAAATAAAGGACGGCATTGACTTTAACTGAGACGTTATCGCGGGTAATGATATCCTGCGGTGGAACGTCCATGGCGATGGTGCGCATGTTGATTTTTTTCAACTGATCAACAATCGGGATGATGAATTTCAGACCCGGTCCTTTCACTCCGGAGAACCTGCCGAGACGAAAAACGACACCGCGTTCATATTCAAGCAGTATCCGGATGGCAGAGCCTATGATAATCACCACGAAAGCCAGTGCTATAATCAAGAAAAATCCAGATCCCAATCCAAACATATTTTAGTCCTCCTTTGTCTCGATTTCTTCTGTCGAGCTGACTATTTCAATTGCTTTAACTTTCAGTTTCAATCCGTCCATAACCCGAACAACCTCGATGCCTGCTCCGGCCTGGATCGGCAGATCGGAGCAAGCCTGCCAATCTTCACCATGGACAAAAACCCGCCCTTTGCCGTTGATTGCTTCGATGGCTTCGCCAGTTTTTCCGACCATCCCTTCTTGTCCGGATGTGATCGGTCGTCGCTGAGTTCGGATCACCATCCAGGTGGCAAAAGTGAAAAATCCCGCACTGACGGTCACTGTTGCAGCGATGACCGCTCGGGAAATTTGTAGATAAGGTTCGCTGCTGTCGATCAACATTAACGATCCGAATGCCATCGATATGATTCCACCGACAGCAAGCATTCCGTAGGAAACAACTTTCACTTCAAGGATAAACAACACAACAGCGAGCAGAATCAGCAATACACCGACGTAGTTGACCGGCAGGGATGAAAAGGCAAAGAGTGCCAACAAAATGGCGAGTGCACCGATTGCGCCGGGGAAAACAACCCCCGGTTGGGAGATTTCAAAGAAAATCCCGATGATCCCAAGCATCATGAGCAAATAAGCGATGTTTGGATTGCTCAGGGCATTGAGAATTTTCTGCCGCCAGCTCATCTCAATTTGATTCAGAGCCGTATTTTTACTTTCAAAAACCAGCACCTTGCCGTCGCGGATATATTTATATCCATCCAGTTGTTTCAGTAGCTTCTCAGTATTGTCCGCAACCAGATCGATAACCGACAGATCCAATGCTTCCTCTGCAGAGATTGAGACGCTATCCCGTACTGCCTGCTCTGCCCAGTCCTGATTACGGCCCCGTTTTTGTGCCAGACTTCGGGCATAAGCAGCGGCATCATTCTCGACTTTTTTCATCATGGTGCTATCGGGTTGGTTACTGGCGCCGATTGCAACCGGATGGGCTGCACCGATATTGGTCCCCGGAGCCATAACCGCAAAGTCAGCCGCCAGAGTTATCAGCACTCCGGCTGAAGCGGCACGCGCTCCCTGTGGTGCAACATAAACAATCACTGGAATTACCGAATTTAACTCGGCTTGAATGATGTCGCGCATCGCCGTATCAAGGCCACCGGGGGTGTCGAGTTGAATCAGGATGGCCTTTTCACTGTTCTGATTAGCTGTTTTGATCTGTTCAGCTATGAATGAGGCGGTCACTGGATTGATAGACGAGGCAATATTCAGGTGCCGGATGCTTGTTTCTACGGCACTGTCAGAGCTGGCTGGTGAACCCATAAATAGAATCAGGCTCAGAATTGTGAAGAGGACAATTTTATTCATATCTTTAGCTTAGCGTTGATCTGTCAACTGTCAATTTCATCATAACAAATCATGGTTGGAAAAAAGAAGGGGGGAGGTAAATAAAATATTGATTTGTAGGGATGAAACAAATATACTGCCAGATTATTTTAAATGGGTCTTGACTGAAGGTATTGATGATATCGGAGTCATTTTAAGACAAATATTTTGCTGTGGGTGCCGGAATTCTCTGGGCACCCTCTTTGTATTTTAAGTACCAGAGAAAAATTAAATTTTCTTATTCACAGGTGAATCTATGAGCCTCAAAGATCAACTTATACAGGACATGAAAACGGCGATGAAAGCCAAGCAGGCAGATCGCCTTGGTACCATTCGTCAATTGCGGAGTGCAATAAAAAATAAAGAGATCGAGCTGCGTCAGGATCTGGATGATAGCGGTATCCTTGGTGTGATCGGTACCGCAGTGAAGCAACGGCGTGAAGCAGCACAGATGTATAGCGATAATGGTCGCCCCGAGCTGGCGGCTAAAGAAGAGGCTGAAATGGCTGTTTTGCAGGAGTATCTTCCTACCCAGTTAGGTGAAGCTGAAGTTCGCGACATTGTGACGGCGGTCATTGCTGAAAGCGGCGCAACTTCGGTGAAGGATATGGGAAAGGTCATGCCGCAGGTTATGGCTAAAACCAAAGGTTCAGCCGATGGCAAAATGGTGAATCAGCTGGTACGGGAACTATTGGCAGAATAAACGGAGCAATTTTGGGACTGGTTGATATTGCCATATTGGGGATCCTCTGCTTCTTTCTGTTGAAAGGAATTTTTCGAGGATTGTTGAGGGAGATATGCTCGCTGCTCGGGCTGGTACTGGGAGGTGTCTTTGCTTTTACCTTTCATTTGCCGTTAGCGCAGTTTTTGCAAGATTCTTTCAACTTGCCGGCACAGCTCTGTATCTGGGGTTCTTTTCTGGCGATTTTTTTTCTGTTGATCATTCTCTTTGCCGTCATTGGTTTTGTTTTACACCGCTTTGTAAAGCTGATTTTTCTCGGTGGCTTTAATCGGTTAGCCGGGGCGATATTTGGAATTATTCAGGGAGTTGTTGTCCTGTCAATGCTGGTTCTTGCCCTCAACTCATCGGTTGCTCCAGATGCTGTCAAAGGAACGTTTAAAAACTCACAGTTGGCACCCCCCTTTGTCACTTTGGGAGAGTCGATCTTTACCGGTAGCCGGAGTTTGATTGGTCGGTAGCGGAGCAATCTTTTGGCGAAATTATAAATGATCTGTAACGAAGCGGCATTGCAAAGGCTTGAATACCCGCGTTTGAGAACCCTGCTGGCAGGCCAAACGCAGTCGGAACCGGGATATTTACAGGCAGAACAATTAGCTCCATTGTTGGATCAGGCTGCGGTTGAAACAGCATTGACTGAGGTCGATGAGGCAGTTCGGTGGCTACTTGATGGACAGGCTCCATCTCTGGGCGGCTGTTGGGATCTATCCGCATTGCTGGGAGCTGTCAGGGCTGAAGGGAGTTTGATTGCTGCTGAGGATTTGTTGAAAATTGCGCAATCATTGCGGGTTACAGGCGATTGTCGGCTCTGGTTTAAATCCCAGAAACAGCAGCTTTCATTAGCCCAATTAGCTGCCGGAATAACAGCGTTGCCTGAGTTGCAGCGGCGTTTGCAGGATTCAATTGGATCACGTGGCGAACTACTCGATAGCGCCTCGTTTGAACTTGGCGATTTGCGTTATCAGATTCGTCAGACTCGCAGTCGGATCAAACAACAACTGGATCAATTGTTGACCGGGGATCGTTCTTCGAGCTTGTTTCAGGAACGTTTGATAACAACCCGCAATAACCGCTATGTGGTGCCATTAAAAAGTGATTGTCGAGGCCAGTTAAAAGGTTTTGTTCAGGATGAATCAGCGAGTGGGCAGACCCTTTATCTGGAGCCTTCTCAGGTGCTGGAAGGGAATAATCGCCTCCAACAATTAGCTCGTGAAGAGCAGCGTGAAGAGCGACGAATTCTGTTGCAACTGGCGGAACTGGTACGGCGTGATGCCGCTTTTCTGCATAAAAATCAGACTTTATTGGCGCGGATAGATCTTCGCTTTGCGGCAGGACGATTGTCACATCATTATCAAGGCTGTCGCCCTGAACTGGTTGACAGCTCAGTTGTTGAATTGAAACAGGCACGCCACCCATTACTGATGGAAGTTGATGGTCGTTTTGACCTTTCTGCAGCCGTCGCGGTTGATATCTTGCTGGAAGAGGGCTGTCAAGCTCTGGTGATCAGTGGTCCCAATACCGGGGGGAAATCGGTTGCATTAAAAACTTTGGGATTGCTGTTATTGATGGTGCGGTCAGGGTTGCATATCCCCTGTCATTCAGATAGCCGCTTGCATCTTTATCAGCACCTGTATGTCGATATTGGCGATGAGCAAAGTATTGAAGAGAGCTTGTCGACTTTTTCTGGCCACCTGCTGAAAATTCGAGAGATTCTTGAACACGCTGATGCCGAAACGCTGGTGTTGCTTGATGAGGCGGGAACCGGAACCGATCCGGAAGAAGGGGCAGCACTGGTTCAGGCAGTACTTGACCAACTTTGTCAGCAGGGGGCGAAAATCTTGCTGACAACCCATCTTGGGCAGCTGAAACATTTTGCTCATGGACACGCTGCTATTGAAAATGCAGCGGTTGAGTTTGATCCTGAAACTCTGGTGCCAACTTATCGCTTGAGCTATGGAATCCCGGGAGCTAGCAGTGCTCTGGCAACGGCTAAGCGTTTGGGGTTGCCAAAACAAATTATTCAACGGGCAGTTCAATATTTAGGGGAAGAAGAGCACAATCATAGTACCTTGTTAATCAGATTAAACGCGCGGCAACAAGAGTTGGAAGATGAGCTATTGCAGGCTAAACAGTCCAGACTTGAGGCGGATACTGCGCAACAGTTGCGTAAACAGCAATTGCGCCAGATCAAGGAGAAAAAGCAGGAAATTCTTGCCCGGGCAACTCGCCAGGCTGAGGAATTGATTACAGCAACCGAAGCGCGCATGAAAAAATTGCGTAAACGCAAAGCTGACCCTGTGTTGCCACAGCAATTTGTTGATGAACGGGAGCAATTCTCCGTTGCCAGAGAAGAGCTGAAACCATTTAAACCAAAACAAAAACGTGTCGGGAACATTCCGGTAAAATTGGAAGTTGGAGAACTGGTGCGAATTTCGGTATTGGGGATTGAAGCACAAGTCGAACGTTTGCATGGCACAAGCATTGAACTCTTGGTTGGTGGTAAGCGAATGCGGCAACCACTTGATGCGTTGGAGCAGTTTGAACCACGCCGTTTTGCTGCTACGCTTAATAGTGGCGGACAAGTCTCCCGCGAAGTGGTCAATCGGCAGATCAGCACCGAGCTGAAACTTATTGGACAGCGGGTTGACGAGGCGCTGGCACAGTTGGAGCGCTTTATCGATGATGCTGTGCTGAACAATCTGCATCAGGTTGAAATTATCCATGGTGCAGGAGAAGGTATTCTGCGCCGAGCAGTGCGTGAACATCTCGCGGGGGAAAAGGGAGTTACCGCATTTTATGCTGCTCCAATAGAGCTGGGTGGAGACAATATAACAATTGCCGAATTGAGCAATTAATGATGGCTTGACCATCCTGTAATTTTTCGTGAGTGTGTATGTCCGGGCAGATTTCAGACAATAAAATCAATGAAGTCCGTGAACAAACGGATATTGTTGAGCTGATTTCACAATATGTCAGTTTGAAGCGCTCCGGTGTTAACCACATGGGGCTTTGCCCGTTTCATTCGGAAAAATCACCCTCGTTCAGCGTGAATGCTGCGCGGCAATTTTTCCATTGTTTTGGTTGTGGTGTTGGAGGAGATGTTTTCTCCTTTTTGATGAAGACCGAAGGGCTCACTTTTCCTGATGCTGTGCGGCGTTTAGCTGAACGGCTTGGAATTGATTTAGAAGAGCGCACTCTGTCGCCGGAAGAGGAGCTTAGGCAGCAGCAACGGGAACGTCTTTATCGCGTCAATGAGGTTGCCGCAACCTACTTTCATCAATTATTGATGGAACATCCGGCGGGTGACCCGGCAAGAAAGTATATGAAAAGCCGCGGTTACGGACGTACCGCTGCCGGTGAATATCAAATTGGTTTTTCTCTTGATTCCTGGGATGGGCTGAAAAAACATCTGGAAGAACAAGGGATTGCAGCTGATGATGCGCGAACTCTGGGATTGATTCGACCGGGAAAACAGGGGCGGGGTGATTATGACCTGTTTCGGGGGCGCTTGATCTTCCCTGTTTATGATCTATCCGGGCAGATTGTCGCTTTTGCCGGGCGGATTTTGGATGATAGTAAGCCGAAATATATTAATTCACCAGAATCACCCATCTATCATAAAGGGCGGGTTTTGTTTGGCCTCTATCAGGCTCGGCAAGCGATGCGAAAGAGTGGTGAGGTTCTACTGGTCGAAGGATATTTCGATCAACTGGCATTGTGCCGAGCTGGGTTCCCACAGGTTGTTGCCACTTGTGGAACCGCTCTCACGGTAGATCATGCGCAAATTCTCAAGCGCTATGTCCAACGGGTGGTTCTGTTGTTTGACCAGGATGCTGCAGGAAAACAGGCAACATTTAAAGCGATGACGGTGCTACAGGAGGAAGGAATCCCTGCTGTGGTGATTGAACTGCCAAGCGGTGACGATCCAGATTCTTTTATTCAGAGCCAGGGAGCCGAGGCCTTTCGTGCCAGGCTTGAAAAAGCACGTCCGGTTATGGATCTGTTTATCGATGATGTCTTAGCCGAAGCGGGCAGTGGTATTGAGCAGAAAGTTCGGGGTGCAGAACGGATTGTTGAGCAGATATCCGGCCTGAGTAGTGAGCTGGAACAGGATCTTTATCTAAAAGAATTAGCCAGTCGCAGTGGCATTGAACTAGAGCAGTTGAGAGCGCTGAGAAAGAGAGTCAGTCAAGGGCAGCAGAAAAAAAAGGGATATTCTGCACCACCGCCACCAGAAGATTATCCACTCCCAGAGACACCTTTTTCTGGAACAGTTGGAAATAGCTATCCTGAAATGGCAAAGCAGCCTGATGCAAAACCCAGTTGGAGTCGTTCTGAAAAAACCTTACTTTGTCTTTTGCTACAAAATTATGTTTCTCAAGAAAAAATAATTACGGCAGGGGGGCTTGATCTTTTTATCCATCAAGATACACGGGAAGTGGCGCAGATACTGCTGGATAATTCAAACGGTTCCAAGGTTGATTTGCAATCTTATATTAGCAAGCTTGACCCTGATAAAATTCGTCTATTCACTGCTTTGTCAATATATGATCAAGGCCAATTCAGTGAGAATGTTGATACTATTTTTAGTGATTGTTTGAAGTCTTTGCAAGATGAACAAGCCAAACGGAAACGGGGAGAGTCCCTTGATAAAATTCGACAATATGAGCAAGGGAAAGATACGGAAAGCTTAAATGATTCATTGAAAGAGTTTACAAATCTAAAGTAGTCGTTACACTTACTTAAATATATAAGTCTGAATATATTCAGACAGCAGAGGAGAACAGAGCGATAATGGCTAAAAAAATAAACCCTGATGAAATTCAGCAACTGATCGACATGGGAAAGGAAAAAGGTTTCCTCACCTATGATGAAATTAATGACCTGTTGCCAGCCAACATGGTGTCCTCGGAGCAACTTGAGGATGTCATGAGTATGTTTGGTGAGATGGATATTGAAATTGTTGAGTCTGAGAGTAAAGCAACAAATGCAAAAGAAGATGAGAGTGAAGAGGATGAACGAGAGGTTGAATTAGAAGCAGGGACCCTCGGTAGAACCAGTGATCCAGTGCGAATGTATCTGCGTGAAATGGGACAGGTTGCCCTGTTGACCCGTGAAGGTGAGGTTGAAATTGCCAAACGGATTGAAGAGGGTGAAGCTCAGGTAACGAAGGTGGTGATGCGGACTCCGATTGCAGCTCAATCGGTTATGCAGCTACTTTCACGGCTTGAAAAAGAACAGAGCCGGGTTTCAGATATTACCCGTGACTACGATGAGGAGGAGGGCGGCGAAGCTGAAGGAAAGCAGCGTGTCCGGCTGCTGGGGTTGTATGGAAAGCTTTGTTCACTGGAACCACAGCTCTTGGATATTCAGACCTCCCTGCAAGGAAAACTGAGCAAGAAAAAACGTTTAGAGCTGGAGGAGCAGGAGGTTGCTGGTCGTAAACAACGGATCAAATTGTTGCGTGATATCCGGTTGAAGGATTTTCAGGTTGCCAAGATCGTTGATCGTCTTAAAAATATGGGTAACCAGGTTAAAAAAGGGCAGGCAGAAATCGCAGATTGTGAGGGAAAAGTCAATCGTCCTTACAGTGAAATTAGCACCTATCTAACTCGAATGCGGCAGAGTGATGACGATGCACATGCTGTTGCTGATGAGTTGAATGTTGCCGGGGATGTCCTACTGTCTGTGGAAAAACGTTTGCAGGCAGCTGAGCGAAAGTTTAAGCGGGTGACCGAAGAATCAGGATTTGAACCTGGTGACTTGCTGGAATATCTGAAAAATGTCTACAAGGGTGAGTGGATTGCCAAAAAGGCAAAAGCTGAACTGGTTGAAGCCAACCTGCGCTTGGTTGTCTCCATCGCAAAAAAATATACCAACCGTGGGCTGCAATTTCTTGACCTGATTCAGGAAGGGAATATTGGCTTGATGAAGGCGGTTGATAAATTTGAGTATCGCCGTGGATACAAGTTTTCAACCTATGCAACATGGTGGATTCGTCAGGCAATCACCCGGGCGATTGCCGATCAGGC
>JASJGT010000102.1:0-5107 GCA_033791405.1 Desulfuromusa sp. | reverse complement strand
TTGTCAAGTTTCAACTACTATTGACTGACATTCAAGAGAATCACACTGGGATAAAAGAAGAAGCTTTATTGATCCGCCTTACCACTGCCACTAACAAGGAGATGGCATGATCTATATCTGATAATGAGAGAGTCTCTACCGGGGTATGCATGTAGCGTAAAGGAATCCCTAGTAATGCCGTTGCTACCCCACCGCGAGATAGTTGCATGACATTAGCATCGGTACCGGTGGCACGTGGAACACCAATGATCTGAATAGGAATATCTTCAGCTGTTGCCGTTTCAAGGATTAATTTGAACAGAACCGGGTTGATATTTGCTCCCCTCGCAAGTACGGGTCCTTGGCCAAGTTGAACCCGACCAATTGCAGACTGCTCGACATCTGGATAATCGGTAGCATGAGTGACCTCAACGACAATACCCACATCGGGCTTAACTCCGTAACTGCTGGTAGCCGCACCACGCAAGCCAATCTCTTCCTGAACCGTGGAGACCGCATAGAGATCAGAGTCAATTTTACCCTGGTTCTTGATTCGCTTTATCACCTCAGCGACGATAAATACACCCATTTTGTCATCGAAAGCCCGTGATGTTGCCCGATCATTTTGCAACTTTTGTACACCCACAGCAAAAGTCACTGGGTCTCCAATCTGGATTAACGCTTCAGCCTCATCACGGGTGGAACAACCAATATCAATAAACTGCTTTTTCAGGTTAATGACCGTTTCACGATCTTTGGGCTCAATCAGATGAATTGCTTTTTTGCCAATCACACCAGGAATATCACCCTGATCGGTATGGATTGACACCCGCTGTCCCGGTGAAAGGTGTGGATCAACTCCACCAATTGCACCAAAATAGATAAAACCGCGATCATCGACATACTGCACCATAAAGCCAATTTCGTCACAATGACCAGCCAGCATAACCCGTGGCCCGCCCTTCCCTTTGAGATCGGCAATCAAATTACCCCTAATATCGGTGCGTAAACTATCGGCGACACCCTCCAGTTGAGCCTTTATAACCCGTTGAGCTGGCTGCTCATAACCAGAAGGACTGGGTGTTTCAACCAGTTCTTTTAAGAATGCAAAATCTTCTGCGTTCATGTACTTTCTCCAGTTAATCTCATTCAATTCTACACAACCTATAACCACAACAATTTAGCCGCAGATAAAATCTAATTTACGCAGATATGCAACTCTTAAGAACAAAACCTTATGCTTTCTGGTTTTTATCCGTTTTTATCTGCGTAAATCTGCGGTCAAAGCTTTTAAGCCTTAGCCTTGGCAACTAATTCCGCAGAATTCTTCTGCGCCTGTAAAAATTGCTCTTCAGTCATTCCTGCCCCCAACGCAATTTTATGAACCAGCTCGGGAGGGAGAATATCAGTTGGAGCGTGAGCATCATTATTGATCACCAGCTTTGCACCATACTTTTCAGCGAGTTTAACAATGTGTCCGTTGGTCAGAGAATTCCCTTTGCGGGTCGTTATCTCCAGATGAACACCCAATTCTGCCGCCAATTGAACTTCCTCTGGCGTTATCAAGCCAGGGTGAGCAAGAATATCGATACCTGCCTTTATCGCCGCCATATTCGTGCCGGGCATAACCGGATCAACAATCGATTCTCCGTGAACTAAAACAATTTCAGCGCCATTATCCTTGGCCAGCTGAACAGCATCAGCAATCGTCGCCGGTGGAACATGGGTCAGTTCAACCCCTGCCAAAACCTGGATATTATTTGCTGACCCAATTTCATCTACAACATCGACGATATTATCAAGCAACCATTTTGTATTCGTTTTGTCAGCGTGATCGGTAATTGCAATAGCACTATAACCAGCTACAGCAGCTCGGCGAACCAACTCAGCCGGAACCAGTTCACCATCACTGAAAAATGTGTGTGTATGTAAATCAATCATGTCGATCCGTTTTCCTTTATCAGAGCTCAACCAGCTCGCCAAGGTGTGAATTACGCATTACTTTTGAAACTTTAACCGGAACAGTCTGTCCAATCAACCCCACAGACCCCGAGAAGTTGACAATCCGATTCGATATTGACCTGCCGAATAATTGCCCATCTCCCTGCCTGCTGATCCCCTCAACTAAAACCGGCAATACGCAACCAGCATCCTCTTGCCAGATTTCCGCACTTACCCGCTGCTGTAATTGAAGGAGCCGATCAAAGCGTTGCTGTTTTTGCATTTTTGATTGATCGTCTTCCATCTTTGCGGCAGCGGTTTCAACCCGGGGAGAATAGAGAAAAGTGAAAGCATCAGCATAACGGACTTGTTCGACCAGATCGAGGGTTGCCTGAAAATCTTCTTCATTTTCTTGAGGAAAACCAACGATAATATCCGTTGTCAGACGTATTTCCGGGCAGATTTTTTTTAACCGTGCGACCTTATCTAAATACTCACTAACCGTATAGCCACGATTCATCATTTTGAGAATCCGGTCTGAACCACTTTGGAACGGTAAATGAATATGGTGACACAACTTATCCAGAGAGCTAAAACAATCAATCAGTTCGTCGGTCAGATCTTTGGGGTGCGAGGTGGCAAATCGTAACCGCTCCAACCCTTCTATGTCATTGACCTTTTGCAGCAATTCGGCAAATGAAAGTTCTGCAGCGTCCTTGAGACCGTATGAATTGACATTTTGACCGAGCAGGGTTATTTCACGTGCTCCCTGTTTCACCAGCCCCGTAACCTCAGCAATCACCTCATCACTTGGACGGCTGATCTCACGGCCACGAACATGCGGAACGATACAATACGAACAGAAATTGTCACAACCTTGCATCACGGTGACAAAACGGGTGACAGTCTCTCTGAAAGTCCGTTCAGGGAACAGATTCAGGCGTGTTTCACGATCCAGAAACTCCGTAATACTGCCACGCTCACGCTTATCTTCAACCTGTTGAATCAATTGCGGAAGCTGATGAATATTGTGAGTGCCAAAGACCAGATCGAGGTATGCAACTTTTTCCAGCATCCTCTCCCCTTCCTGCTGCGCCACACACCCACCAACCCCGATAATCAGTTCCGGTCGTTGATCTTTGATTGGCTTAAATCGACCAAGATGACCATAGACCTTACGTTCTGCCTTATCGCGAACAGAGCAGGTATTCAGCAAGACCAGATCTGCCGCTTCAGCTGAATCGACCTGCGAATAACCGATATCCTGCAGCAGGTCAACGATCTGTTCAGAATCGACAACATTCATCTGGCAGCCAAAGGTTTCCAGGTAAAAAGCTTTATTCATTTATCACCATAAAAGTCAGAATCAATTTTTAAAAGTCGCGCATCATAACGATCAGCATCACTGCAAGTCAAACGGAATCCGATGGAGCCGGTTTTGATGCGTTCTTTGGTAGAAGATTGAGAAAATTTTCTGGGTGTTCCAGACATTCCAATGTCACCGGGGGACTCCCTGTAAAAGACAACTGAAGGCTCAAAAGATGCTGGCCGTATTTCTTCTGTTTAAATCGCTTGAAGTCACTCATCTGATAAGTAGAAATTTTACCAACAATAAGTTTATTTCGTACCAGCAAACGTTGATCGGTTAAAGCATAAAAGATCTCTTCCCAACGCAAGCGCGCCAGTGCCAACTGACCCGGTCCGACAAAAAATGCAGCAACAGCTAATAAAAAAGGAGCCAGCGCCAACCACCAGGAATACCCTTGATAATAGACCAACTGAACACCGATCATGAGCCAGAAGCTACAAGCTAAAAACAGAATCGTCCCGATTGTTGCCTGCAGCCAATGACGAAAAGTGTAGCAGCGTGGCGCTGGGCGTCCCTGCCAGAGGATAGTTTCACCCTCATCCAAAGGCCATGGAAAGCTTTCTAGACTCATTTCGATAGACTCCTCAAACGGGTTGCCGCAACTTGGCCTAATTTACCATTTTTATCAACCTGTACAACGACCTGGTAAAGTTCCCGTGCTCGCAGCAAATTTCCTTGTTCTTCCTCAGCCTCACCGAGGAGAAATGTCCCTTGAGTTGTCGGCAGCAGTTGCAAAGATGCTTCGAGCTGGGAGATGGCCTTGGGAAATTGCCGATTCTGTAGATAAATATATCCCAAACCTAAATGGGATTTGTAATAATCGGGATCAAACCTCACCGCCTTAATCAAATAGCGCCGGGCGGGAACGATATCCTCATTGCGCAGGTAAGCCATCCCCAAACCGGTCAGCAACAGTCCATTCTCAGGAACTTGTTGCATCGCCTTGTGGTAGGTCTCAATCGCAATATCCAGCTGACCTTGCGACTCTGCAATGCGCGCCTGATCGTAGAGTGTACATGCTTCAGGATGAGTCTCTCTCAATTGCTCCAAAGCCTGATCATGTAAAATCCTGCTTTGACGAATTTCCTGTTGAATTGTAATTCTCTGGGAAATGAGGTCATCCTGCTCAATCGTCGGACTCACAGCACAACTGGTTAATAAAAGAACAAAAACCAGCAACAGCAAAAAGGTATGGTATGTTTTCAAGATGAAACCCCCGTGCAGAATAGTATTTATCATTCATCACCCCTCAATGTTGAAGGAGTTTTGATGCTTTCTCAAGATGATACAACAATTTTATTGAAAATTGCTCGTGAGGCTATTATTCATCAAATCAAGAATGAGGATTATAGCCCGACACCGAGAGAAGAAAAAGCCCTCAATGAACATTTAGGCTGTTTTGTAACAATCACACAGGATGGGCATTTACGCGGTTGTATAGGAAATTTTCAGTCACAACAACCATTGTATCAAGAAGTTTCGACAATGGCTGTTGCTGCGGCCAGTCA
Source organism: Desulfuromusa sp. (assembly GCA_033791405.1). Lineage (GTDB taxonomy): Bacteria > Desulfobacterota > Desulfuromonadia > Desulfuromonadales > Geopsychrobacteraceae > Desulfuromusa. The sequence continues at coordinate 310 of JASJGT010000102.1, read as the reverse complement.
AGATCCACGCTTTCAACCTATGAGCACTGATGAACTGGACAACTTCAGTCTGGAAATAACTGTTCTATCGCCCCTGGAAAAAATTAACGATACCAACCAGATTGAAGTTGGCACCCACGGTATTTACATCATAAAAGGGCGTAACCGTGGCGTGTTATTGCCACAAGTAGCCACAGAATATGGTTGGGACAGGGAGACTTTCCTTCAGCAAACATGTGTCAAAGCGGGATTATCTGAGAACTCATGGCAGCTTCCAGATGCAGAAATCTATGTTTTCAGCGGTCAGATTTTTCACGAATAAACTTAATGT
>JASJGT010000101.1:0-3937 GCA_033791405.1 Desulfuromusa sp. | reverse complement strand
GCCTTTGACATCACCCAAATTTTTATGATATCCATTTGATACATTGCATTTTCAGTAGGTTACGATAATGGCAAGTTAGCGTAAAATCCTTTTCGTCACCCGACCGCAAGATGTTGGGTATCCAAATAATTGCAACGAAGTTCTATATACGGTATTTCCTGTAAACAAAACGACTGAAATTCCTTCACAACGATTCAAACGGCTTAAATTAAAGATGGAGGACATATAAATTAAATGCCCCAAGCGACAATTTGAGAATCCTGCCGTGAAGTGCTTGCTGCGCTTATCAAATAATATAACGGTAAAGATATAGAATCCTTGCTATCCGAAGGGACGGGTTATGAAACGATCATTATATGCATGTTTGTTCGTTACGCTCCTTGTTTTATTGCTTAGCGGTTGTGCAACAGCTCCTAAGCATCCCGCGTTGAAGAGCGCACAGCTCTCCGATCTTATTCCATTACGGCACCTGGTCACCAATAGGGGGACGACGTTCAACTACCGTGTTTCTCCCGATGGCCTGAAGCTCGGTTGGATCGCCGTCAAGGGTGCTCGTTTGACAGTTCATCTCAAACAGATAGGTGGCGATAAAGTTACTACTCTTTCACCGGCGCTGTCGGCTAACATTTACGGTTTTATCTGGACTCCCGACAGCAGCCGAATCCTGTATTGGCAGGACCAAAGCGGCAATGAGAATTATCATATTTACCTGGCCGACAGCGGTCATCCAGATCATCCGGCCGTTGACCTCACACCTTTTGAAAATACACGTGCAGGTATACACCGCATTGTCCGAACTGATCCGGATAATGTTCTGATAACGCACAACCAACGAGACAAGACCGTGTATGACCTCTATAGGGTTAATCTGAAAACATACAAACAAACCATGGTTGCACAAAATCCTGGCGATGTGCTTTCCTGGTTAACCGACAACGAGGGTAATCTGCGAGGACGCTTTCGTAAAAAAACTAACGAAATGCGTATGTTAGAAATTATTCAACCGCCTGGAATCACATGGAAAGCGTTAATCGCGTTGGATTTAGAAGATGTTTTACAGGTGTTGAGCTTTACCGCTGATGGTCAAGCAGTGTGGGCACATTCAAACAGGGGAAGAGATCGCATCAGTTTAGTGCTCATGGACTTGGCGACCGGAACAGAAAAATTGATCTACGAAGCCCCCAATGTTGATTTGAGCAAGACGTTCATCAGCTATCAAACCAAAAAACCCCTGGTAGCGGTTTCTTTTCCAGATTACCAAAAACTCCATTTTTTTGATCCTCAGGCTGAAGAAGATGCCCGTATTTTTCTGGATCGACACCCACTCGCATTAAAAATAGACAGCGCCGACTATGATGAGCGTCTGTTCACTGTTACCACTTATACCGACAAAAGTAGTGAATATTATCTCTTGAACCGGGACACCCGTCAAAAAATATTACTCCATCGCAAACCAATTTCAAAGTACCAGGATTTGTTGGCGACGGTGAAACCGGTTTCCTTCAAGAGCCGTGACGGGCTTACGATTCACGGGTACCTCACCCTGCCAAAAGGGACACCGGGCAAAGGGCTACCAATGGTGTTGCTTGTGCATGGCGGCCCCACGGCACGGGACTACTGGGGTTATAGCTCAACTACTCAGTTTCTGGCCAATCGCGGTTATGCCGTGCTGCAAATTAATTATCGTGGGTCAACCGGCTACGGCCGCGCATTTTTAGAAGCCTCCAGGGGGGAATTCGCCGGTAAGATGCACACAGATCTGATAGACGGGGTCGATTGGGCGGTCGCACAAGGCATTGCCGATGCTCAAAAAATCGCCATATTCGGTCGTAGCTACGGGGGATACGCAACGTTGGTGGGCCTCACGTTTACACCGGATATCTTTGCCTGTGGGGTGGATGTGTTTGGTGTCTCAAACCTCGTTACGTTCATGCAATCGGTTCCGAAATACTGGAAGAACAAGATGCCCTACTGGTACAAGTATGTAGGCAATCCCAATGATCCCGAAGACCGACGCCGGATGAAAGCCCAATCACCGCTTTTTCGGGTGGATCAAATTAAGCGACCGCTCCTAATTGTACAGGGAGCTAATGATGCGCGGGTAAAACAGCAAGAATCCGATCAAATCGTAACCGCAATGCGCGAAGCAGGTAAAGCCGTAGAATACATTATATTTCAAAACGAGGGTCACTCCCTCCGCAAATGGCAAAACCGAATAATTTTCTACCGTAAGCTGGAAGATTTTCTGGCTGGACACTTAGGTGGCCGCAGTGCGGGATTCGATTTTTATGAGCTCGCAATCACCAGCAGGTGATCCCATTTCATGAAAGTCAAAAATAATTTTTATTCGATGATGTTCTTTCTGAATTTTTCAACAATTGCAAATACAATAGGCCTGACGCACATTCTCAGTCCCTCAAAGCGAAAAGTTTGTTAAAGTTGTTATAGTTTTGTCTATTGTTGATTAGAAGGAAATTACCGATATCTGCTTCTATGTATCTCAGTTTCCGAAAGGCTTTAATTTTTTGAGATATGTATAACATATCTAAATTATTATGAAAATTTAGATATTGGCAAGTTATCTGACATTTCGTAAAGACCCAAATTGCCATCTAAACCAGTAAGTATCACAACTTTTCCCAAATTTTTGATACTCTATTTATCTTTATTGTGGCACGATCCGCGTTTGAACTGTATAACATTACAAAGGCTATGATATCCAGATTCACACAATCAATTGTTAGCCGCTAGTTCGTCGAAGTAATGTCTTGGAAAATCATTAATATAGCAAAATAAAAAGGAAAATGTGCTATGGATCTTAAGGGAAAGATAGCTTTGGTTACCGGGGGATCTGGAGATGTTGGCGGTGCAATTGCGCGAGTCTTGGCTACTGTAGGGGTGGATGTCGCCATCTCATATGCTGGTAACTTGGAAGGTGCGACCACGACTGTCGAGGTGGTGCAAGCAGTCGGGAGGCGAAGCCTAGCTGTGCAGCTTGACCAGCGTGACCCGGAGGCTATCAACGCGTTAGTGGACACAATGATCGGGGAATTCGGTCAGGTGGACATCCTCGTCAATAACGCAGCGTGGAATATCGGCATTCCTTTCACTGACCTTGATGCGCTAACCGCAGAGGTTTGGGATCGGGTTCAGGAAACCAATACACGTGGTCCGTACTTACTGGCAAGAGCATTTGCTCCTCATTTACGTGCACATGGAGCAGGCCGGATCGTGAATATCGCCTCGGCGGCAGGATTGTCCCCAGGGGGCAGTAGCATCGCCTACGCCACGAGCAAGGCAAGCTTGATCCACCTCACCCGCTGTCTCGCGGTCGCACTTGCTCCCGATGTGACGGTTAACTGTATCGCACCCGGTTTGGTGGAAGGGACTCGGATGGCGCAACGGATTCCTGCAGAAATGATCGAGATGATCCGAAAGCAGGCCGTACTGGGTCGAACCGCGAGCATTGAAGACATCGCTGCGCAAGTGGTCACATTCTGTCGATCGGAGTCGATTACTGGACAAGTGCTTGTTATCGACGGAGGCATGCCAGGAGTTATGCACTGAACCGAGTTGGTGCCTTAATTTCCAATCGTTAGTACTTGATGGAATTGGGGGCAGTTCTTTTAGCTACGCCAATGCTGAGGGTCGATATTTGCGGTTCATGATCAATGAACGAACAAAAGCGTGGAGCAGACGGCCTGAAGATAGCGGTTTTACGTAATAGCCGTGCCAGCTTGGAATTTATTTAGGCCGCCGCTCACTGCGGGGTTTGTTGGTTATGTGAAAATAGGAGTTTAATAAATGAATGAATGGAGGCTTTCCGAAACCTACGATTTCGATGGGCGTAGCGTGCGATACGGAGTAAGTGGTGTAGGCCCTCCTGTAGTCTTGGTTCACGGCACGCCCTGGTCTTCGTTCAACTTGCGACATCTTA
>JASJGT010000100.1:0-3740 GCA_033791405.1 Desulfuromusa sp. | reverse complement strand
CAGTAGTAAATTCGGGGTTGAACTTGATTCCCTGGCTGATGTTATCTCTTTCGGGGTGGCTCCAGGGGTTCTTTTGTACCTATGGGCGTTAAGACCATTTGGCAAGCTTGGTTGGCTGGCTGCATTTCTTTATGTGATCTGTGGTGCTTTGCGATTGGCTCGATTCAATGTGCAAGTCTCCACGGTAGAGTCCCGTCGCTTTATCGGCATGCCAATTCCGGCTGCAGCCTGCATTGTTGCAACGTGTGTTTTGCTTTTTTATGAGTTGGGTGGAACCGGTACCATTAGAATGGTTTCAATGGTTGTTCTGGTTTTTCTGTTAGCTTTTTTGCTGGTCAGCAATATCAAATATATTTCTTTAAAGGATCCTGAACTTTTTAAAAGACAACCGTTTATGATGTTGGTTGTGGCGATTATGCTGCTGATCGTGATTGTTGCTCAGCCACGAATTATGCTGTTCTTGATTGGTATGGCATATCTGGTATCAGGGCCAATAGCTCACTATCTTGGTTGGCGAAAAGAGAGGTTAGAGAGAAAAAATAATCCAGAAGATTCAAAACAAAATCAGGGTGAAATGGATATCGAACCCGATTGAACTAAAAAATGCTTGACTTGTTTGTTTGTTTTATGTTGAATCTACCGCTAATTCAAAGGCATTGAAGAGGAGTAGTAAATGTTTTTTTGTTTGAGAGAGCCGATGGTTGCTGTGAATCGGTACAAAAAACGTTGAACTCGCCTTGGAGCCGCAGGAATGAAGCCAATAACGGTTAGTTTCTGTCGTGACCCTGCGTAAAGGGGAAAAGAAGGTTCGCTTTTTAGTTTTAAAGTGGACGAATCAGGGTGGTACCGCGAAGTTAAAACTTTCGCCCCTGTCTATTCAAATAGGCAGGGGCTTTTTTATTGGTGAAAGGGGGTGGTTCTTCAGTGGAATCTGACCTAGGTGACCTAGCAGTTATTGAATGTCGAAGCAATGAAGTTTCTATGAACTACCCCGGATCAGAGTGACTGGGGAAACTTTTTAAGGAGTTATGTTATGAGTCAAAAAGAAAACATTATTATTTTCGATACAACCTTGCGTGATGGCGAACAGTCTCCGGGTGCGAGTATGAATATTGAGGAGAAACTGAGGATTGCCCATCAACTGGAACGTTTGAATGTAGATGTTATTGAAGCTGGCTTTCCAATTGCGTCTGACGGTGATTATGAAGCGGTTAAGAAAATTTCCCAGACGATTACCGGACCACAGATTGCAGGGCTTTCCCGCTCCAACAATATGGATATTGACCGAGCCTGGGATGCATTAAAATATGCTGGCGAGCGAGGTCGAATCCATACCTTTAGTGCGACCAGTGACATCCATATGAAATACAAGTTGAAAATGAGTGAGCAGGAAGTTCTGGACACAGCGGTTGCAGCTGTGTCCCGTGCGGCTGGATATACCCCTAATGTTGAATTTTCTGCCGAGGATGCGGTACGGACTCAACTTCCATTTCTCGCTAAAGTTATCCACGCGGCTATCGAAGCTGGTGCGACGACGGTGAATATTCCCGATACAGTTGGCTATACGATTCCATCAGAATATTTTGATATCATCAGCTACCTGAAAAAAAATGTCAGTAACATTGACAAAGCCATCATCTCGGTCCACTGCCACAACGATCTTGGCCTGGCTGTTGCTAATTCTTTAGCGGCGGTACAAGCTGGAGCGCGTCAGCTTGAATGTACGATCAATGGTATTGGAGAGCGGGCTGGTAACTGCTCACTTGAAGAAGCGGTTATGACCCTGCGTACCAGACAGGACATTCTTCCCTATACAACTAATGTTGTTACTGAGCAGATTACTCCGTCGAGTAAGCTCCTGACAACAATTACCGGGATACAAGTGCAGCCGAATAAGGCGATTGTTGGAACCAATGCTTTTGCTCATGAAGCAGGAATCCATCAACACGGGGTTCTGATGGATAAGTCGACTTACGAAATCATGACCCCTGAGTCGGTTGGCTTGAACCAGAATAAACTGGTTCTCGGTAAACATTCGGGCCGCCATGCTTTTATCGATCGGTTAAAGCAACTTGGTTACGATCTTTCCAAGGAAGAAATTCAGAAAGCTTTTGTTCGCTTTAAGACCTTGGCTGACATGAAAAAAGAAATTTTTGATGAAGATCTTGATGCCATTGTTGCTGATGAAGTTTTGCGTGTTCCTGAGATCTATAAACTGGAGCAGATGAACGTCAGTTCTGGTTCCTTTGCGGCTCCGACAGCAACCGTTGCGATGGAAATCAATGGCAAGATCAAGAGGGTTGCTGTAATGGGTGATGGGCCAGTTGATGCGACCTTCAAGGCGATCAAGAAACTCACCAAAAGCAAAGCAACGCTGCTCAATTTTTCTGTTGGTGCAATTACGGGCGGAACGGATGCCCAAGGGGAGTGTAGTGTGCGTTTACGGTCTGCAGAGGGGCGAGAGGTTCTCGGTCAGGGTGCCCATCCAGATATTATTGTTGCCAGCGCTAAAGCTTACATTAATGCATTAAATAATCTGGTTGTTGCTGAAAAGCGTACTCATACCAGTATCTGATTTGTTGTACAGTTCAGCATTGATGGTGGACAGGTGTCGCCTCTGCCAAGGGACACGTAAGCCCAATGGATGACACCTGTTCATCGCGCTGAATATTGCTGATTTTTATTGGAAGAGAGTCTACAGGAGTACTTCATGGGTAAGACATTAGCCGAAAAGATTTTTGCTAGTCATTTGCGAGATGAACCGTTTCAGGGGACTAAGATTCTCAGTCTGGATCGTGTTCTTTGTCATGAAATTACGACGCCGATCGCTATTGCAGATTTGATCTGGAGAGAAAAAGATCGGGTTTTTGATCGGGATAAATTGAAAGTTGTGATCGATCATGTGACTCCTTCCAAGGATACCAAGACAGCCACTCAGGCCAAGATTTTGCGGGATTGGGCCAGACGACATGAAATCCCCGATTTCTTTGATGTTGGTCGCAATGGCGTCTGTCATGCCCTGTTTCCAGAAAAAGGGTATATCCGTCCTGGATTTACAGTGATCATGGGGGATAGTCACACCTGTACCCATGGCGCTTTTGGTGCTTTTGCCGCAGGTGTTGGAACAACCGATCTCGAAGTTGGAATTTTGAAAGGGGTCTGTGCCTTCCGTGAGCCTGCAACAATAAGGGTGAATCTGAACGGAGCACTTTCTTCAGGTGTTTACTCAAAAGATGTCATCCTCCATGTGATTGCACAATTGGGAGTCAATGGTGCCACTGATCGGGTGATCGAATTTCAGGGGCCGATTGTCGAGCAGATGAGTATGGAAGCACGGATGACCCTGTGTAATATGGTGGTAGAGGCAGGCGGAACCTCTGGGGTTTGTATGCCAGATATGACAACAGTTGAGTACCTTTGGGAGTTCATTCAGGATGAATTTTCCAGCAAGGAAGCAGCACTGGCCGATTATCAGCAATGGGTGTCAGATTCTGATGCTGTTTATGCCAGTACTCTGGATATTGATGTTTCGAACCTCGAACCACAGGTGACCTATGACTATAAGCCTGATTGCGTCAAGTCAGTCAAGGAAATGAGCGGGACTCCGGTTGATCAGGTCTATATCGGAACCTGTACCAACGGCAGAATTGAAGATCTGCGTCAGGCAGCTGCAATCCTGAAAGGGAAAACCATTGCCGATTCGGTGCGTGGTATTGTCTCCCCTGCAACACCTAAGGTGT
>JASJGT010000099.1:0-15295 GCA_033791405.1 Desulfuromusa sp. | reverse complement strand
CCCAATTCAAGGTAGATAAAAAGTAATAAAATATCTTTCAGGGCTGCATGCCCTGCCCCTATTATCTGTACATATTCATATCCCGCTGACCAGATGATGGTAATCAGGATAATAAACAGAGCCAGGTAATGGAAGGCATCGACGAGAATTCTACCAATTTTTTCTATTATATCCGGGGTTTTGTCCATTTTATATAGATCTCCGATCACAGTGATATCAGCTATATAGAGCTGACAAGTATAATAATAGCTATTTTTCTTCCGATCTTGGTTCAGTTATCCGTTCTTCGACAGCTCGCTCAACCTTCGGCAGTAACGGCATACCAGTCAACGCTTTGAACAGGCGGAAAATACCCCAGAGAAAGGCGATTGGCAGGATTACGGTGTTGAGCAGAAAGACCACCAGCAGATCGAGAAAGCTGTCGATCATCTGCGTACTGCGCTGTTTCAGCCAGTTCTGGACCCGATCGAAGTCGATAGCTTGTTCAGCCTGCTTGAGACGTGTGGTGAGCTGTTGCCACCAGCTTTTATCATCCGCGGTATCAGGGATAGCTTCGACTTGCTGCAGTTCAGAATTGGTCTCAGCGATGGAGTGACTGGCAATGGTATAGCGGTCGGCGAGGAAATATTCATAGGCCGTTTGGTTGAGGGCTGCGGTCAGCGGTACGGCAAAACGGACGACAATGGCAAGAAATATCAGTCGCTTGCCCAGAGAAGTAAGATCAACGTGCAGCCAGCGGCCAAGCCAGAGTCCCGCCAGCCATAGCAGTAGTGCGAGGCTACCGAGCAGTTCAATTCCGAGCCAGGGGCTGATCTCGATCAGGAAGCGTTGCACTCCGAGAGATGTGAGTGCAACCAACATCACCCAGGAGAAGCGTTCCACCATATCGTTGAGGGGATCGAAAACCTGACCAAGAGCCAGATTCAAGCCGACACCGGCTGGAGAAACAGCCACTTCCGATTCTTGGATGACCGAGATGACCCCATTAGTGACCCGAGCCAGTGCAAAGCTGGCCAGTGCACGTGTTAGGGATTTTTCAACCTGTTCCGTCGCCGTTTGATCAACCTGCTGTAGTAACCTATTTTCAAAGACAGCTGTACGTAGCGGTGGTAGAACGATCACTATCAACAGAACGATCAGGATCAGGCTGGTTATGATTTTACGACGGTCATTCAGCATACTAAAGTCCAAGCATTATAGCTTTTGATTGTAGTCTTTCATCAAGCAAGGTGTCAGGAGATTATTCCAAACATTATAACCATCAGAGCTAAGGTGTAACCCATCTTTTGCAAATAAATCTTCATCTGGCTGCCCTTTTGCGTTGAGAAGAGGGGTGGCGGTATCTAGAAAGGTGCAGCGGCCACTGTTTTTGCAATAGTCTTTAATTGCATGATTGGTTTTCGACATTTTTTCCCACAACTGCCAGCGCAAAGGACTCGGTTTAATCGCCAGAAACAGCAGAGAGGTCTGAGGTAAATCTCTGCTCAGGCGGGAAGTGAATATTTTGAAATCAGCTAATATCTGATCCGTACTTTTGCCTGCAGCGACATCGTTATCACCGCAATAGAAAATTATTCTTGCTGGTTTATATTTCTCTATGACAACATCATAATAGTAATTCAGATCAGATATCTGGGCACTTGCGATGCCACGGTTAATCACCGGCAAAGCTGAAAATTCCTGGGCTGTTTTCCAAGAATAAATACTGGAACTGCCGGTAAAAAGAATCGCCTGTTCGGGATAGCTGTTTTTGGCGTCCTGCCAGTTGAATCTCTTGATCTCTTTTTGAAAGCGGAGTGGGTTTGGATCTTTAATTTCTGCAGCTGTACTCAGGCAACACAGGGAGGGGAAGGTGAACAGAAGAAGCAGGAAAATATGTAGAAAATTAAACCGGTTAGCTATCTCAGAGTTCTCAGGTTTGGGGCTGTACCGCATGACTATGAAATTCCAAATTTTTGCAACGTCTCTGGGGGAGCCTGATCAAAATGGGAAAACTCCATGGTGAAACCTCCTTGCCCTTTCGTGGCACTACGCAGTTCAGTCATGTAACCGAACATTTCCAGCAGGGGGACTGTGGCACGGATGACATCCTGCCCTGGGCGTGATGTGATTCCTTCTACTTGTCCCCGTTTCTGATTCAAGCTGCTCATGACCTTCCCGGTGTACTCGGACGGGGCAATCAGTTCCAGCGCCATGACCGGTTCAAGGAGGGTTGGTTTGCCATTTTTCAGTGCTTGGGTCATGGCTCTATTGATCGCTGCTGAGATGCCAAGGTCAGTCGATTTATTACTGTTAAAGGGAACTTCAACCAGACTGAGTTGCAGGTCTGTCAGTGGATATCCGGCAATCTGTCCTGATTGGCAGGATGAGGCAAGCTTTTCCCTGATTATCTCTGCTAGGTCCTCTGGCCAATCAGCGAGTAATTGTTCAGGGATATTAATGCTGGTACCGCTCTTTCGCTCTGTCGGGTTAATTCTGATCTTGACTTCGCCATGATGGGTTTTTCCGTCAATTTCCCGTTCGAATATTTCGTGCTGCTCTGTCGCACAACGGACTGTTTCTCGGTAAACAACCTGTGGTCGTCCAGTCAGGGTTTCAACTCCGAAGTCAGCCTTCAGCCGCTGGACGACTACCTCTAAGTGCAATTCCCCCATCCCGGTTAACAGGGTTTGTCCCGTTTCCGTATCCTCTTTGACCCGGAAGGTGGGATCTTCCCATTGTAATTTTTCCAGTGCCAGTGGCAGCTTGTCACGGTCAGCAACTGTTTTTGGTTCAACTGCCAGGGAAACGACTGGTTCTGGATATTCAAGGCCAGCAAGTTGTAAAGGAAGGTCGGGGTTGCTGATGGTATCTCCGGTCAGCACATTTTTTAGCCCGGTTGCAGTGACAATATCTCCAGCAATCGCCTGATGAATCCGCTCCCGTTTATGTGAGTGCATCCGGAACAGGCGGGCAACTTTTTCGCTTCCCAAGGTGCGACTATTATAGACAGAATCTCCTGGTTTTAAACTGCCTGAGTAGATGCGTAGATAGGTCAGTTTACGCCCTTCGTCGGCAAGGACTTTAAACGCCAGCGCACAGAGTTCGGCTTTAGGATCAGTCGTTACTTCCCATGTTTCTTGTTTATCGAGTCGGGTTGCTATTGAAGGCGGGATGTCGAGCGGCGAGGGGAGCAGGGCGCAGATCGTGTCAAGTAGCGGTTGAATCCCTTTATTGCGCAGTGCCGAGCCAAGCAGAACCGGATAGATTTTGCAGTTGATCACCCCTTTGCGTAAAGCGGGAAGAATTCGTTCAGCCGCAATAGGTTTGCCATCCAGAAAATCATCGAGGATGGCATCATCAAAGTCGGCAGCGGCTTCAATAATTTTTTCTCGTTGTTGTTGCGCTGCTTGACGCAGTTCCTCAGGGATTTCACCATTGATCAGAGTCTGTCCATGGTCATCTTCAGCGAAGAGGATGGTTTTTTCTGCAATTAGATCGATTATGCCGTGAAAGTTTTCTTCATTGCCCAATGGGAGTTGTAATAATAGCGGTGTGGCGTCTAGTTTTTTGGCGATTGATTCCAGAACTTGCTGGTGATCAGCACCGATTCGATCCATTTTATTGATCAAACAGATGCGTGGAACCTGGTAACGATTGGCTTGTCGCCAGACCGATTCACTTTGTGGCTGTACCCCTTCTACCGCACTGAAGATGGCAACCGCACCATCCAGCGCTCGTAGGGAACGTTCTACTTCAATGGTAAAATCGATGTGGCCGGGGGTGTCGATCAGGTTGAATGTATAGTTCTTCCAGCGGCAATTGGTGGCGGTTGCGGTAATGGTGATGCCACGTTCCTGTTCCTGTTCCATCCAGTCCATGACCGCCAGACCATCATGGACTTCGCCCATTTTGTGGATTTCTCCGGCGTAGAACAGAATCCGTTCCGATACGGTGGTTTTCCCAGCATCAATATGGGAGATGATGCCAAAATTACGAATCTGTTTCAGGTCTGGGGTTGCCATAGGATATCCCTCTGAAATTTAAAGTGCTCCCGCTCTGAGGCGTTGCAAATGATCAGGTTCAAGATGGTTCAAGGTGAAATATTCTCGTTCCAGTTCTTCAATATAGAAATGATCAAGTCCGCTATTGGTTAAAAAATCGTTACGTAAATCGATATTATTATTTGCAATAATTTCTGGAAGAAGCTGGCGGAGATAGAACGCTTCCTTTTTGATGTCATGAATGACGGTCTGAAATACATCAGGATCAAGAGGTTTGCTGATTATGCCACGCACCAGGAGCTCGTCATTGAGTTCACCGCATAACTCGCCTTGTTCTGCTCTGGTATCGTAGCGTGAATAGCGGGTGCGAATGTGGTCCTTGGCATGGCTAAGGACAATGTTGTGCAGCTTTTCCTCTCTATCGATTATCTTCAGTTCAGCGGTTAATCTTTTAACCGTAGAAACACCTGCCGCAATTTCCTCCAATCCTTTTTTTAGACGGAGTAGTTTCTGTCGTCCAAAACGTCCCAGATAGCGGTTAACGATAATATCTTCAAAAAATAGTTTATCAAATAACCCTTTGACCAGTTTGCTGAATTCCTGTCGGCTCCCCAGCAAGCTTTGAAGCAGCTCTTCCGTTGGACGGTAACTTTCCATGAAGGCAATCTGGCTGATGTTGGTTGAGGTGCTGTCATAGCGGTCAAAAAAGGTAATAATGTAGGAGAAGTCTTCCAGTAAAGATAGTGGGGCCCCTTCCCGAATTTGTTCATCAAATAACTGTCCGGTCTCCAGCAGAAGTTTTTCAAAACTATGATCATGATTGCGCCGGGCATGCTGTTTAGCGAACAGCAGTTGGATCATGTCTCTTCTGCCAATTCCTTTTTCCAACAGCAGATCATGCAGAATGTCTCTGGTAATCGCAGTGTAGTCAGGTTCATGGATAATACTGCTGACTTCCGCTTTTAATTTTTCGTCTAATGCGGTGAGTAGGGCTGCAGGGATTTCATTACGTAATGCGAGAGTTTTCAAGCGGGTCAGGCGAGCATGCTGCTGCCGGTTGATATCCCCCTGTTGATAACATTCGATCAGCACCTTTTTATAATCGTCAATAATCCGGTAATTATCACGATGTCGGTACATCACATCAATGCGAATTCGTTCTTGCTGATAGGGATCAATCCCCAGATTATTAGCTAAGTCTTCGAGAGCTGAATGGGTATTGTTTGAGATTGAACGATTTCGATAATAGAGGGTCTGAAATTCTTGCTGGAAATGGCGATGGTTGATATCGGATAACCGCACCAAGTAGACTGTGCACTGTTCTGGCAGTTGAGCAAGTAATAATTCGGCCAACTGAGAGTCATCCCGGCGGTTGAGATTGGATATCCGTTTGAGAGTTTTCCCAAGATAGCGGAGGATCTGTTCCTGGCGTAAACGATGAGTTGTCTCTTCTAATCCGTTGATAAAAAAGAAATAATTATCAACGGCATGTCCTTTGAGAAAAACATCCTCATACTTTTGTTCGGTACTGTTTTGCTCGCTGATTTCCAGTTGCCCGGCTTGGTTATATCTGGCTCCAAGGAGCATCAAGCGGTTGAAAATACCCTCTTTGCTAAGATCTGAGACCGGTTGCTCCACTCCAAACATATATTCGCAAAATGTTCCACCGGTTCCTACCTGGCTTAACCCGGTTGGACTAAGAATAAGTTCGCTCCCCGGAGCAAAAAAACGGAGATTCTGATCGACCATCTGGAAAAAATGATGATGGGCAGTTCTGCAACCAGCGGCGGTTGCAAAATACTCTATCTCAGCGTTTATTTTTCCATGTAATCTAAGCTCAGTGTTCATAGTATTATAAATTTCATTATTTATAGAATTATTGGAAAAGCAAACCGTTGACCGTCACATGCCAGGTTGATACCGTCCGGAAGTTCCCGATCATGCACGGGGTGATCAACTTCGTGGCTGAGGTGAGTGAGCAACGTCTGTTTTGCTCCGATTTTTTGTGCCATATCAATTGCTTGGGGGATGTTGAAGTGGGTATTATGCGGGGTAAAACGTAATCCATCAAGAATCAATAATTCCAGCCCATGGAGAAGATCCAGAGAGCTTGGGGGAATGGCGTTGCAATCGGTCAAATAGGCAAATGGTCCACAGCGATAGCCAAAGGTTTCCATTTGCCCATGTTGCATCGGGATCGGGACAACCTCCAGACCGAATAACTCAATCGACTGATCAATGGGATACAGTTCCAAGCGCGGAATATAACTGTAAGGAACCGACTTATCGAAGATATAGCTGAAACTATTTCTGATTGTTGATAGTGTTTCTTCCGAACCGTAGAGCGGAATCGGCAGCTTCGAGCGGAGGTTAAAACCACGCAGGTCATCGATTCCGTGCAGGTGGTCGGCATGGCTGTGGGTATAAAAAACGGCATCGATATGACGAATATCCTCGCGCAGCGCTTGTTGGCGCAGATCGGTTGAGGTATCGATCAAAATATTGTATTTTCCATAACTGAGCAGTGCGCTACAGCGCGTCCGTTGGTTACATGGATGGTCGGAAAGGCAAACCGCACAGCGACAGCCAATCACCGGAATGCCAGTGCTGGTTCCGGAACCGAGAACGGTTATTTTAAGAGTATCTGCCTGCATTCTGATATCATCCGAAAATAAAAAAACTGCAATTAGTGGAGTAAACTACCATCTTAATTGAGTTGTAGACAACAATTGTTTAGAAAATTTGGCAGACTAAAGCTCACTTTAAGGGGTCGCTATGGCAGAAAAAAAACAGTTTGAGATCAACAAGCTCTGTCGTCGCTGTATCCGTCAATGTAAGCAACCGGACAGTATCATTATGATTGATTGCCCCCGCTTTCAGCCCCGTCCGTTTAAGTCAGAAGAGCTGAAATTTAAGCAGCTGGATTTGTTTGATGAGGAATAGAGACTTCTAGTTGTTTGCAACAGGAGTACAAATTGTAGCTATTTTGAGAACGATGATGGATCAGTCAATTTGATCAAGAAATTTCTTAAGTAGGGGAATGTATTTTTCCGGTTCAACCAGGAAGGAATCGTGACCATAGTCGGAATCGATCAAATGGTAGTCGACCGTTTTGTTCAACCGTTGCAGCTCGGTGACCAGTTCTTCGGTTTGCTGAGATGGATAGAGCCAGTCGGAGCTGAATGCGAACCAGAGTGATGGGCAGTTGAGTTGCTCAAGTGCTTCGCTAACTGAATCAAAATTCCAGGCGACATCGTAAAGATCAAGAGCTTTTGCCAGGTAGAGGAAGGAGTTGGTATCAAACTGGTCAACGAAATTTTTACCGTTGTAATCGAGGTAACGCTCAATTTCAAACTTACCGAAAAAATCGAACATCCCGTCACGCACAGAAAAACGCCGCTCAAATTTCAATTGCATCGATGTGTCTGATAAAAATGAAATGTGTCCCACCGCTCGTGCCAGAGCCAAGCCATCTGCCGGGGGATGTTCCGGTTGATAATTCCCTTTTTTCCACAATGGATCATTGTAAACTGCTTGCCGTGCCAAGGCGTTCAAGGAAATCGCCATAGGTGAAGTGCGTCCGGTACCGGCGATGGGAACAATCGAGCGAACCATCTCCGGAAAATGGATTGCCCATTCGATGGCTTGCATCGCCCCCATGGAACCGCCAACGATCGATAATAATGACGTGATGCCAAGGTGATCGAGTAGTAGCTTTTGGGCACGCACCATGTCGCGCACCATAAGAACTGGAAAGCTGAGGCGGTAAGGACGCTTGGTTCGGGGATTGATACTGGTTGGCCCGGTAGAGCCTTTACAGGAACCGATGGTGTTGCTGCAGATAACGAAATAACGATTGGTGTCGAGAACTTTTCCCGGCCCGATCATGTTGTCCCACCAACCGGGTTTGCGATCTTCTTCTGTATGAAGCCCAGCTGCATGAGCGTTGCCAGTCCAGGCATGGGCGACCATAATTACATTAGATGCGTCCTGATTCAGTTCACCGTAGGTTTCATAGGCCAGGGTCAGCGGACCCAGCAACCGACCACTTTCAAGGCGCAGTTCGACATCAAAATCTGCATACTTGGTGGTCACAATGCCGGTGCTGTTGTTCAAGCCACATCCCCTATGACAAATGCCAACAAAAAAAGCCCCTTCCAGTTTCAGGAAAGGGCCTTGTGGATACAGTGATTAAGAGTATCTCAGGCACAGTCCCCATCTGTCCCTGAATTGACATATCAACAGGGCAGGAATTGGCACCGACTCTCTCCTTTTTGTCGCTAGGAATGTCGGTTGCCGTGGCTTCAAAGGGCCTTCTCCCTCCACCACTCTGGATAAAGACGTTGTTCATTCTTCGTTTGTTAGGCGACTCTATCTTACCAATGAGAGGTTTGTCAATTATCCCACAAGATAACAAAGACTTCCTTTCGTAGATAAAACTTAAAAAAAGCAGCTGTGTTTACTTTTTAGAAACATTATGGCGTGGTTTGATTCAAAATCTCCCTTGAATCCATTTTTTACATAACCGGCATAACAATTGAATAGTCTAGATTTCTCTATTCAATTGTGACCTATCAATGCCTATCCAGAAGAAAACTTAAGTAAAATTAATTGGAGTGATCGTTTGACGGGGAATAATGACGTAGTAGAATGAACTAAAGACTCGTTATTTTACAGAAGGCTGTGGCAGCCTTCTGCTTTGCCCTGGATCTCCTAATCCCTCCTGGAGTCCAGGGTTTTTTTGTGCATCATCTATTCAGCAACTAAAAAAGGGGCGACAGGTAAATCCTGTGCCCCTTTTTTGATATGTTTGATGATTTGATTATTTAACCGATGTGATTTTTCAGGATGTCTAATTTTTCTTTTTCTCTGCGAACCAGATCGGCGACACTGTAGTGTTTAAGAACCTTGGCCATCTCATTTTGTGCATCGTACCAAACTTCATGAGCTGAGCAGTAGGTATCCCGGTGGCAAAAATTAGTATCGACAAGGCAATGGTTTAATTTTAGCTGCCCTTCCTCTGCTTGCAAAATATCAAGCATGGTGACTTCACTTGGATCTTTGGACAGGAGAAATCCACCACCGACCCCTCGTTGTGAGCTGACAATCCCTGCCTTGATCAATGGTTGCAGAATTTTGGTCAAAAATGCCGGAGTCACCTCCTGGGTGCGGCAGATATCCTTTTTTAATACGATGTCATTTTTTGGTTGCTGAGCTAAATAAATAACCGTTCTGACTGCGTACTCTGTTGCACGTGTAATAACCACTTTGACCTCCTAAAGATAACTTTTCAAGTAATGAATACACTGAACGGAAATGGTTGTCAATGGACTCTTTTGTCATCTTGAGTGATCAGGTCGCTTGACAGTTGGCTATGCCGGTTGCATCATCTGCGGATATGGATGATCTGATAAAAAATGCTAGCAACTCTGAACCTGTTATTGGGCGCTTTGCCCCCAGTCCTACCGGACCTCTTCATTTTGGGACATTGCTGGCTGCGTTAGGGAGCTATCTGCAAGCAAAAAGTTGTGGTGGAAGCTGGCTGCTCCGGATTGAGGATCTTGATCCGCCGCGGGTTGTTCCCGGGGCGGCTGATGCCATGCTGCGACTGCTGGAACAATTGGGTTTTGAATGGGATGGTGACATCATTTATCAGAGCCATCGTTTTGAACGTTACCAGCAAATTTTGGATCAATTACGGGAGCGAGGGGAGGTTTTTGCTTGTAGTTGTACCCGCCGGGAAATTTTAGCCAGCGCTCCGCATCCGGGAGAAGAGGGCCCTGTCTACCCCGGCACGTGTCGAAAAGGGATTCGTGGAAGTCGTTCTGAACGCGCAATCCGGCTACGTGTTCCCGATGAAGAAATAATCTATCGCGATGGAATTTTTGGAGAGCAGAAGCAAAATTTGGAACGGGACGTTGGAGATTTTGTCCTCCATCGAGCTGATGGTTTGTTTGCTTACCAGTTGGCTGTTGTGGTTGATGATATCGATGCTGGGATTACGCAGGTTGTCCGTGGTGCCGATTTGCTCTCATCGACACCACGGCAGATTTATCTTTATCGCTGTCTTAATATTGTTCCTCCCGACTATTTTCACCTGCCGCTGGCCTTTGGGGGTAATGGCAAGAAGTTGAGTAAGCGGAATGGGGATATTGGTTTGATCACCCGGGGAAATGGTTCGAATATGCTCTGGAGGGCCCTTGTTTTCTTAGGCCAATCACCGCCAGAAGAACTGTTTAACTCGACTCCAGATGAATTGCTGTGCTGGGGGCGGGAGAATTATCATCCAGAAAAAATTCCCACAAAAAATCGTCAAATAAGTTTTTTTTAAGAACTTAACTTTCATTATCCATTTTTTGCGTTTCATGCGGAGGAGTCTTCTGCTACCTTTAGTTCAGACACCAATGATCATCAATTGAAAAGAGTTCAGGAGGTTTGATATGAAAAAGTGGTTGTTCTGTGGCTTATTGATTATTTTCATTTCCGGTTGTGCTAGTGGCAAGTATCAGATTCCAAAACAGGATTATCAGACCCAAGTTCAGGTGTTGGGTGTTTTGCCCCTTCTGGTTGACTATAATAGCTCCTTAACCTATCCACAAAAAGATGTTTTGTTTGATATGCTTGCTCGTTCAACAAGTGGGAAACATGATCTTTTAGTTGAACAACTGAAAAAAAAGAAGGGTTATTTTGATGTGCGCGCACTGTCAGTCAGCCCAGAGTTGACCGCACTTTCCCTTTTGAGTGCTGGAAGCCCTCATGATGAATCCGGCTGGCCGCAAGGTTATGCGTTTGATTCTGCAACTGTATCTGAGATAGCCAAACAAAATGTGATTGATGCTGTGCTGTTGGTGGTTTTTTCTGGTGAACAAGTTGAGGAAACGCGGCGGTCACGGACAAAGCTGGAAACATTAACAACTCGTTATAACGATGTCCGGGTTACTGCAGCTGTGATTGATCGTAATGGCCAGACTCTTTGGCAACTGGCTGGGATGGAGAGTTTTCCGGCACTGGTGCTGCAGTATGCTGACTTTGATGAAGCTTACTTCAACAAAACGGATCAGGTTCGGGTAAAAAATGTCAGTTTGTCAGGAATTGAACGGGTATTGGATGAAGATCCCGATAAAGATGGTGTGTCGACGCTTCCGGGGATGTATGAAAATCTCTTTTCTGAGATTGTTTCTGGAATCAGTCCAAGTTTACTTGACTCTTTACGATAAAATCCTAGTCAAGGATAAAGTCTGATTTTTACGTTTCAAGGTTGACACAGAGAGATAAAGCGGGTAAAAGCGACCTTAGTAAGTGTGAGTCGTGCCTACCCGCTCTATTTCCTGCCAGCGCAGGTTGATGATATAATTCCTCAAATAAGATTCTGATATACCAACCAAGAGATATAACTGCCTGAAAAAAGAGTTCTGGTTTAAATCCATAATTATAAATATTACACCTGCCTCAGCTCTGACCCATTTTTTTAAGTGCGACAGTTTGTTGCCTTATAGGAACCCGATTATTTCGAAATTTGAAAATAGATAGATTTTATCCCTATTCTTTATCTGCAGAAGACCTGTCATGGGTTCCTGTGTATGCCCTTTAAATGGAGGGCTGGAGAACATTTATGAACTTGAAAGACTTGAAAAAGACAAAAATGTCTGACCTGATTACCCTCGGCAAAGATCTTAAGCTGGAGGAAATTGGAGGAATGCGCCGCCAGGATCTAATCTATTCGATTCTCAAGGCGACTGCTGCGCAAAAGAAAGCAATTTACGGAGAAGGGGTCTTGGAGATTCTTCCAGATGGTTTCGGTTTTTTGCGGGCACCGGATGCTAATTACCTGCCTGGACCGGATGATATCTACATCTCTCCATCCCAGATTCGTCGGTTTGCATTGCGGACTGGTGACACAGTTGCCGGGCAGATCAGGCCGCCGAAAGAGGGTGAGCGCTATTTTGCCCTGTTGAAAGTAGCTGAAGTCAATTTTGAAGATCCGGCAAAGATGCGGGAGAAGACTTTCTTTGACAACCTGACCCCGCTGTTTCCAGATGAACGACTGATCCTGGAAACAACTCCGGAGAATCAAGCAACCCGGGTGATTGATATAGCGGCACCAATTGGTAAAGGGCAGCGCGGCATTATTGTTGCGCCACCACGAACCGGTAAAACAGTGCTGCTGCAGAACATCGCTAATGCAATAGCGACTAATCATCCGGAAGTCTATCTGATCGTTCTATTGATTGATGAACGTCCGGAAGAAGTCACCGATATGCTGCGTAACGTCGATGGTGAGGTTATCTCATCGACCTTTGATGAGCCGGCCAACCGTCACGTTCAGGTTGCTGAAATGGTTATCGAAAAGGCGCGTCGTTTGGTGGAGCATAAACGTGATGTGGTTATCCTGTTGGACTCCCTGACTCGTCTTGCCCGTGCTTACAACACAATTATCCCCTCCAGCGGTAAGATTCTCTCCGGTGGTGTTGATGCCCATGCATTGCATAAACCAAAACGTTTCTTTGGTGCTGCACGGAATATTGAAGAAGGGGGTAGTTTGACAATTATTGCTACCGCCCTCATCGATACCGGCAGTAAAATGGATGAGGTTATCTTTGAGGAATTTAAAGGAACCGGTAACATGGAGCTGCATCTGGATCGACGTTTGGCGGACAAACGCACCTATCCAGCTATGGATATTAATCGTTCTGGAACCAGGAAAGAGGATCTGTTGCTCAATGCAGAACAGTTACAACGTATCTGGCTACTGCGCCGAGTTCTTTCTTCGATGAATACGGTCGATAGTATGGAATTTTTGCTGGAAAAAATGGCTGAAACGAAGACCAATCAAGAATTTTTAGATTCGATGAACCAATAATGGCGTTGTAAACAAGGTACTGTGCTTTACAGAACACCTTTTTTGCTTAGCCATTGCCTCAAGAGAATCACAGTTCTATCGAATAATTTTACTTGCTCAAAACAGGCGAAAGTGCTACTTAACTGGTTTGTTTGACGCAAATGCTATAGACCTGTATAAAAGCCAGGTCGCTAAGGAGAAAAAAGATGAGAGAAGGTATCCATCCCAAGTATGAAGTATGCTCCGTTCGCTGTGACTGCGGGAACACTTTTGAAACCCGTTCGACACTTGGCAAGGAGATTCACACAGAAATTTGTTCTGCGTGCCATCCGTTTTATACCGGTAAGCAGAAGCTGATTGATACCGCAGGTCGGATCGAACGCTTCCGCAAAAAGTACGCCCAGAAATAATCGGGTAGAATTTGAAAAAGGCGGCCCGGGTGGGCCGCCTTTTTTTTTGCATAATATTTGAAAGATTCCTATGTTTGCAAATCTGGAAGATGTTGTTGATCGTTTTCGCGAGGTTGAGGGACTCCTTTCTGATCCCACTGTGACTTCTGATCAGAACCGCTATCGTGAACTGGCCAAAGAGCATTCTGATTTGACTGAAGTGGTGACGGCTTACGGTCAGTACAAGCAGGTATGTACCGACATCGAAGGCAATCGGGAACTGCTTCAGGATAGTGATCCAGAAATGAAAGAGTTAGCCAAGGCGGAGCTTCCCGATCTGGAAGAACAGCAGGCTGACCTGGAAGAGCAGCTGCGACTCCTGTTGATACCTAAAGACCCTAACGATGAAAAAAATATTATTCTTGAGATCCGTGCTGGAACCGGTGGTGATGAAGCAGCATTGTTCTCTGCTGACTTGTTCCGTATGTATAGTCGTTATGCCGATCGAAACCGCTGGAAGATAGAGCTGATGACTGCTTCGGAGACTGATGGCGGAGGATTCAAAGAAGTTGTTGCTTTGATTAGCGGTGAACGGGTTTATTCCCGGCTTAAGTTTGAAAGTGGAACCCATCGAGTTCAGCGGGTTCCTGATACTGAAACTCAGGGTCGTATTCATACCTCGGCTTGTACTGTTGCAGTTCTTCCCGAAGTTGAGGATGTCGATATTGATATCAAACCTGCTGATTTACGTGTCGATCTTTACCGTGCTTCAGGGGCAGGTGGTCAGCACGTCAATAAAACCGAATCTGCGGTGCGTTTGACTCATCTCCCAACTGGTGTGGTGGTCTCTTGTCAGGACGGTAAGTCGCAGCATAAAAATAAGGCGCAGGCACTTAAGGTACTCAAGTCGCGGATCTATGATCAGATGTTAGCCGATCAACAAGCTGAGATGGCAGCCGACCGTAAAAATCAGGTTGGTAGTGGTGATCGAAGTGAACGGATTCGTACTTACAACTATCCCCAGGGACGTTGTACCGATCATCGTATTGGACTGACCCTCTATAAGCTGGATGCGATCATGCAGGGCGATGTCGATGAAATTATTGATGCTTTGATCACTGATCAACAGGCAGCTCAGATGAGTCAACAGGAGTCTTAACTTTTGGGTGAAATTTGGACCCTACTAAAATTATTGCGCTGGATGACCGACTATTTTACCGAGAAAGGTGTCGACAACCCACGTTTGGATGCCGAACTGCTGCTTGCGCATGTTTTGAAACTGGATCGGGTTGGTCTCTATCTTAATTATGATCGACCACTTGTTGCTGAAGAACTTGATATTATTCGACCGCTGGTGAAACGTCGCGGGCAGCGAGAACCATTGCAATATCTGCTAGGATCGACGGAGTTCTGGTCGTTGGAATTTATTGTGACTCCTGACGTTCTGATCCCGCGCTCCGATACCGAAATTCTTGTGGAAGAAGCTCTTAGCAGAGCAGGATCAGAAGGGCAGTTGCTGGATGTAGGCACCGGTAGCGGTGCTATTGTTATCAGTCTGGCGAGTGAATTGCCTAATTGGCAGATGACTGGATTGGATATCTCTGCACCGGCATTGGCCATTGCTCAGAAAAATCTTGAAAAGCATCAGGTGACCGATCAAATCAAATTATTACAGGGAGATCTTGCTGAATTACCTGCGCAACAGTATGATCTGATCGTTTCCAATCCTCCTTATATTGCTCAGGAGGATTGGGATGAACTGATGCCTGAAGTGCGCTGCTTTGAACCGCAGTTAGCTTTGTTAGCTGAAAATGATGGTCTGGATTGTTACCAGAAGCTTGCTGATCAAGCTATCAGTCGACTCAAATCCGCGGGTTGGTTGCTGGTTGAAATTGGCTATCAACAGGCCGAGGCAGTTAGCGAAATATTTGTGGCTGTCGGGCTGGTTAATTTGTTTGTGCGTGAAGATTATTCCGGTCAACCACGTGTGGTCGGTGGCCAATTATTGAAACAGAAATGAGATTACATTGGAAAAGATAGTTATTAAAGGTGGTGCGCCGCTCAATGGTGAAGTCCAGATTAGC
>JASJGT010000098.1:0-2762 GCA_033791405.1 Desulfuromusa sp. | reverse complement strand
GAGAGCATCAAGCCGGCATAAAATATCTCAAAAGATGGACCTCTACTGAGCTACCCGGGCAAGGGTGGCCCGAGCTGATGATCTGCCCCAGGATTGACCCGGAATGCCTCCATCGCTTTGGCTAAAATCTGTTGCCAGCATTGTGTTGACGTCAACTGCGGCGCAGCGGCTTTTCTTTTACACAGTCGGTATCTCATCATGGACCGTGATACAAAATACACGGAGGAGTTCAGAGACTCTCTGGATCGAGAGGGCGTGAAGCCAGTTCGCTGTCCGGTTCGGGCGCCGAATTGCAATGCATTCGCAGAACGGTTTGTACGTTCTATAAAAGAGGAATGTTTGGATCGTATGATTCTATTCGGCGAGGCATCGCTTCGCCGGGCACTCAGAGCCTATGTCATACATTATCATGCTGAAAGAAATCATCAGGGTGTGGGGAATCGGTTATTAGAGCCACTTGCCGAGGTCGGCTCAACCAATGATCCGATTCATTGCCGCGAACGGCTTGGCGGTATGCTCAACTTCTACTATCGTGAAGCGGCTTGAAAGTGCTCGTTCCATTTCTTGCACCCTACGGGCATACACGGCTACTCATGGTCGTCGGACTTCCTGATTATTCAACACAATGTTCACTCACCCGTAATAAAACTGTCATATTTCAGTGGTAGTGTAGCTATGTAGAGATGCGCCTGAAGATATGCTTGCCTTAGTACTAATGGCATCAGACTTCGCCAAATAATAACACCTGCAAACATTATTATTGATGTGACAAGCAAGGAATAATAGAAGGCATGAATGATAGAACGATGAAAAGTGCAACGCAGACGATACAAAGTACACATGTATTTTCCTGCGAACGACCACCAAGGCAATATTATTATGTCTGAACATCGCCTGCATCCCACCAGACGCTCATATGATATTTCGTCGTTTTTTCTACCGCTCCGTAAAGCCAACAAACAGGCGTAATCAGGGTCAATAATTTCAGTTTATTTCACTTGGCCCCATTGCTAATTCTCTGATAGTTCGAATTTGACCCACACCAAGCATTCACAATTTTTGCGATAAAAGCTGGTTGATTACCATCAAATCAAATCAGATCAGATCATAAGGCAGAATGAAGGAAACGATCCATAACCGCCATACACCACCCATCCTTCGTGGTTTGATACCAGAATATTCGAGGTGACGACACGCTTGTAGCATTACGGCCCATGCGCTTAAACACCTCATAAAAGAATATTCACGATAGTAATAGAGGGGAATCATGCACAAACATTTTATTTTCTGCGCCCTGACTTGCTACATTAGCATGAGCCACGGAATCGCGACTGCCGACGACCAAAGGATAAGTGTCGTAGGCTCGTCCACGGTCTATCCCTTTGCAAAAATGGTGGCCGACCAGTTTTCGATGATGACGGGGCACGATCTGCCTCTGGAAGAAAGTATCGGAACAGCCGAGGGATTCCGACTATTCTGCACGGGCATAGGAAATGCGCATCCGGATGTCGCCAATGCATCGCGGCGCATCAAAAGGTCCGAGATGGAATCGTGCATGGCAAACGGCGTTGGGGATATCGTGGAAATCAAGATTGGTTATGACGGGATTACTGTGGCAAACGCCAAGGACGCCCCGTTCTTTAACTTGAGCCATAGACATCTCTTCCTGGCACTGGCCAAAACGGTACCTTATAGCGGTGTCTTGGTCGCCAACCCCTACAGGAAGTGGATGGAGATTAGCCTGACACTACCGAGTTTTGAGATACACGTATTCGGCCCCCCATCGACATCCGGTACCCGTGACTCGTTCATCAAGTTGGTACTAGAGAAAGCTTGCAGTGGCTTCCCGGAAATCCAGGCGCTGAAGGAGCATTCCCCAGAGAGATACAAAGAAGTGTGTAGTACCTTACGCAGCGATGGAGTGTACATCGACTCCGGAGAAAACGATTATCTCATTGTGGAAAAACTGGATGCAGATCCCTCTGCGCTGGGCATCTTCGGTTTCAGTTTCCTGGATCGGAATCGAGACCGAATCAAGGGAAGTGGTATTGCCGGAATCAGACCGGAGTTTTCCAGTATAGCGAGTGGCCAATATAGTCTGGTGCGCCCGCTATACATGTACGTCAAGAAGGAGCGTGTGGGCAAGGTACCCGGATTACGCGAGTACATTGATGAGTTTACGAACGAGTGGAGTCTTGGTCCGGACAGTTACCTCGCGGAAGAAGGACTGGTTCCCCTGCCCAGGGAAGAAAGGAAGAAAAACTCCTATATCGCCAAAAAACTCAAGCCTCTTTCCATTGATGACCTCTGGCCCTCGCTCAGGGAATTCAACCACGGTGAACCAAAGATTGAATTGCCCCGGCTTTACCGGAGACTCCATTTCTTGAGAGGATGGAGTTATGAACAGGACAACGAGATATTTCCCGGAGATACGGGAACGGGCGGTTCGGATGTTATTCGAGCACCAGGCAAAGCGCTGTTCTGACAGTGAACGGCAAGTTACCGCTCAAAGCCGGACTTGGTGGGCTGAATCAAAATAAGATTTCTCTAAACAGCGGGAGTCGACCTGTCCTGGGTGGATTGCATCACGAATATGAGCTTGTAACCAAGGCAGCATGAATGTCTGCGGACCAAAAGTGTCTCCTGAGAATTTTGGGACCGCTTCAGTAGATTTCAACGCCGGCCCGGCCCGCTACTCTGATAGTGTGTTTCCGGTATCATGCGTGACCTTCAGTATCCCGATCACAACACAGGTTGTTTCC
>JASJGT010000097.1:0-19083 GCA_033791405.1 Desulfuromusa sp. | reverse complement strand
GCACGGGCTTTAAGGCGCGCTTTTTCCCAGCCCTGCCCGCCCATCTTATCGAGTTTCGGGACATACCCCTCACCGCCGATATATTTCTGGACCTTTTCAATTCGCTCAATCGGCAGATAAAGTTTGTCGTTTCCAGCATATTGAAGGTGTAAAAAGTCCCCCTCAATGGATCCAGTCTGCAGGTGAGTCAGCCCAAGGTAGCGACCGATACCGTGATCGGTATGGACAATGAAATCGCCATTTTTTAACTCTGCCAAGCTGGTCATCAACTGTCGCGCGCGTTGGCGGCCAGTTTTTTTCTGCCGATGACTACGGCGGCCAAAGATCTCCTCTTCGCTGATGATATTCAGCTTTTCAGCGGGAAGATAAAAACCATTGCTCAGGCCACCAATGGTCAATTTTGGCAATCCATGCTCTAAATCAGACAGTTTTTGATGCAATTCGATATCGAGATAAACCCCATGCGCAGCCAGGAGTTCTTGTAACCGTTCAGCTTGACTCTGTTGATGGCAGACCAGCAGGGTTTTCCCGTTTTCTTTTTTAGTGTGTTGCAGACGATCCAAAAGAGGTTCGAGGCCATCCTGATCCGCAGTTGGCTTTGCCCGCAAGGAACCATTGCTCTGGCAACTGAAGTGATAACGCTGTCGTTCATCATCCAGCTGAATGACTTGCAAGCGCGATATCTCAATCCGGGTCGGATTGTGCAGCAACGGATGCAGCTCGTCTGGTTCAAGGTACAAGGTTTGCCGCCGGGCGTGTGGCAGCCCCTGTTCCAGCATCCGCACTTCACCGTCACGAACATCACGATGAAACTGATCGATCTCCTGCTCAATAGCCGGCGGATCAAGCATAATCAGATGCGGATTATCAAGATATTGTCCGAGCGGGTCGAGTTCCGGATAATTAAAGGGCAGCAGAAATGCCCGTCCGGGAGAAAGAATCCCCTCACGCAGTTCAGTCATGATCGCTTCACGGTCGGTTCGCGGGATCGACAGTTCATCACAACGTTCTTTAAGATTTTGCCCCAATGTTTCCAAAAACGGTCCGTGCAGAATCATCTCCCTGGATGGGATCAGAGTCAGAGCCTTTAAAGTCGTATCCCCGGAACGCTGACTGGTTGGATCAAAAGGGCGCATTTTTTCTATAAAGTCACCGTAAAAATCAAGCCGGATCGGCTGTTTCGCATCAGGCGGAAACAAATCGATAATGTCCCCCCGTACTGCAAAACTCCCCCGTTCTTCAACCAGCGGAACCGGTTGATAACCAAGCTGGGTCAGTGAACTAAGCAGTTGATCCCGCTGGTATTCCTCTTCGACCAACAGTTCCAGAGAAACACTGTCGAGAATTTGGCGGGGAATCATCTTTTGCATCAGCGAACGAACTGGTAATATCAGCGCTTTGACTTTTCCCTGGTTCAGCGCTGCCAGGGTAGTGATTCGGGTCGCTTCAAGCTCAGGGTGGGGGGGTAGCGGGTCGTAGGGATTCATTTCCCAATGTGGCAGCAGAGCGATATCGTTTGGTCGGGGGTGGAAAAACTGCAGTTCGGCAACCAGTTGACGTGCTTGTTCTAACCCAGCGCATAGGATCACTAGAAGTTGAGAACTTGTCCCTAGTAGCCGTGACAGCAGATAGGCATCTGCTGATCCGTGCAGTCCAAGGACTTCTACCGTCTGTTGGCCTGCAGATACTCCATCAATAAAACTGTGGACAGTGGCGTTGCGGATATTATGTTGGTTTTCATCATGCATAATCGTCATAAATTCTTGTAATGCTCGACAGTCTCTTCGGTACGACTTAATAACGAAGCACTAGCCATCAGGAGAGATAAACAAGCATATCTGGTTTTGGTGTTGTTTGGATTGTGTAAATACAGATTCAGGTTATATGATATTGTCGAGAAAATTGGAATGGACGAAATTGAAAACGGGGTACTATGGTTTTTCACTCATCAGGACTCAGAGGGGTGATGACTCATATCTATTAAAAAATGCAGCACGAAAGGAAATTTTTTGTGATTCATATTGAAATGAACCCGGTCGCTGCTAAACTGGCACAACAGCCTGGTTCGAAAAAATAGGGCAAAGGGGATCTAAGTATGGTGACCCCGGAACTCTGGTGATATTAAGGTCGCGTCGCAGCCGGTTATCATGAACCGTTAGGCCTGAAAGGCAGACAATGCGTACGCTAAGATTTAAGAAAATAGATGCCTTTGCGTCAACTACCTCCTCTGGCAATCCTGCGGCAGTGGTCTATCTTGATACACTCAGTGAGCTTTCCCAGGAAGAAATGCTTCAGATCGCGAAAGAGTTGCAGGGATTTGTTAGTGAGGTTGGGTTTGTCAGTCCTGGGAAGGACACGGATTACCAGCTACGATATTTCTCCTCTGAGCGTGAAGTAGCCTTCTGTGGACATGCAACAATTGCCATTCTAAACGATATCGTTGTCAACAATGAATCAATGCAAGAAAAGACAATGTTGTCTATCGCGACACAAACTGATCGTTTATTGGTCGAGAACCGTTTTAAAAAGGAAAAGAGCGTTTATATCTCCGCGCCACCTCCCAAGTTCTCTATGAAAAAAATCGATATGGCCCAAATTGCCCCGGCCCTCAATTGCCAGGTTAATGACCTTGATAAATTGCTCCCTGTTCGAATCATCAATGGAGGCCTGGAGACGCTTGTTGTTCCGATGACAGGACTGGACTCAATTCTTTCCGTTACGCCAGATCTGCAAATACTCAATGATTTCTGCACGCAAATTGGCGTGGATATTATTATCCTGTATTCATCTGAGACAACGACTCAAGATTGTAACTATCGAACGAGAGTTTTCGCCCCAACATTTGGTTACCTGGAAGATCCTGCAACTGGTTCTGGAAATGCGGCTTTTGGTTACTATCTCTTGAAGCAAGACATGTGGAGTGGAGAGGCGATCAAAATAGAGCAAAATGATTCCCGTAAAACACCAAATTATGTGAAGCTTTTTTCTAAAACAACTAATACAGGCGATTATCAAGTATGGTTTGGCGGAGGAGCCGTTCTTAGAATAGATGGCCATTATTTTTTGAGTAAAGAAAATTCAAAAACGGCCTAACCATTTAATCAAACGGATGGAACAGGCAGGCGTGGTTCACGAATAATCCTGTGGTACACACCAGTTAACGTCGCCACCACTTATCACTACCGTTATACGGCAATAAAAAATGAATATTTACGCTATCCCTATAATTTTATTTTGTTTCATTGCCACAATAGTATGCGTAATCCAAATGTACGTTCATCTGAAAGGAAGAGAAAGAAAAGTATTCGATACATTTGTTCCATTTGTCTTTGCTGAATACCTCGCATCAACTTTGGAAGAAAAAGGAAGACCTGGGTTTTGGTTTATAGCTTTTGTCTTTTTTGCTTTTATATTTATTTTTCTTCTGTTTGCACAACTTTTTTGGTCAATCAAATCCGTATAACAACTTAAATCAACGCGGACGGAAAAACTCCTGCGCTAAATTGAAAAGCAAAACCAAATTACTGAAGGTCACGCAAGTTCGCGTCGCCGCCGGTTATCATGAACCGTTCGGCGTAGCATTAAACTGGTGATTAAAAGGCGAATCCTTGTAAACACTGACAGGAAATGCAAGAGGCAGCATATGGGATCAGATAGTCGTTCAAAACACTTTGGCCTCAGAAATATGTCCAAAAATAGCGATGACGTCGCTAAATACTACGACAACTGGGCCAGCGATTATAATGAAACCATTGCCGATTGGCGATACGAAGCACCTAAGCAAGTAGCTTCTATGCTTAGCGCAAAAATCTCACCAAAATCGGCGATTCTGGATGCGGGATGTGGAACGGGCCTAAGCGGCAAAGCGTTTCTCGCCGCCGGGTTTACGACTATTGACGGGATTGATGTTTCTCACCGTTCTTTGGAAATCGCCGGGATGACCTGTGCTTACAGAACCTTACATAAGATGGACTTGCAACAGTTACCCTTACTCATTCCAGATGCCCATTACGACGGACTTGCTTGTGTGGGTGTGCTTACGTACCTAACCGATAGCGTTGGTACCCTTCGAGAGTTCAATCGGGTTGTCAGGTCAGGTGGAGTCGTCGTCGTAACACAGCGCAGTGATTTGTTTGTGGAACGCAAATTCCAGAACGTACTTGAGGGACTTTTAAACGATGGGGACATCTCGCAGGTGAGCATCTCCGAACCGCGTCCCTATCTCCCTGACAATGATGAGTTTGGTGACCAGATTCTTGTACACTACGTCAGCTATACTGTCGTATAAGATCGCACTGGGCGGGTATTTATATAATTGCAAAAACGCCGAACAATACAATCAACCGGACGGAAAATACGTCTGTGCAAATTTGAAAAGCAAAACCAAATTCCGGTGAGTCACGCAAGTTTGCATCGCCGCCGGTTATCATGAACCGTTAGCTTATAGACATATTTTTATGCATCTTTTTCTCCAGATCTGGGGTGGGGGCTTTTATCTCACCAATAAAATTCTACTTGCCATCGCTGAGGGCAGGCCCCAAAAGTCCAAAAGGTTACTCAAACTTGCGGGGTGGTTAATCTATATTCTCGGCGTGCCCGCTTGGGTGATTATCTTGATCTCAAAACAGAACTGGATAGCCGCCTCTATTGAAGTGGGCGGGGTTCCCTCAATGCTTTTTGGACTTTACAACGTTTACAAAAAAACGGAAATTTCCTCCAAGCGTTTTGACCTCATTGCTCTATCGGTGACCTACGCCTCCCTTGCATTCGGCGTTGGTTACAGCATGCTTGAGTACGGAGGGATCAATTCCGTTACGCAATTGCTGGAGATTGGCGTTATGATCGGTTTTTTGTTGGGAAGCTACTTCTTGGCAAAAAATCGATCTTTCGGATGGTTGTTCTTCATGTTGATGAACGGCAGTATGGCCACCCTGATGTTTATTCAGAATAAGCCGATACTTTCAATTCAACAGCTATTTTCTCTGTGCTTTGTGATCTATGGGTTCACTTTAGCAATCAAATCCCATAAAAAATCTAACCATGCAATCAACCGGACTGAAAATACGTCTGAGCTAAATTGAAAAGCAAAACCAAAATTGCGGTGGCACTCGCAGGTTCGCGTCGCTGCCGGTTATCATGAACCGTTAGAGTTCAGAAAGAATAAAATGGCATATTCATACCTTGCAATTGCAATCATTGCCGAAGTCATTGCCACAAGTGCATTAAAGGCATCAGAAGGATTCACGAAGGTTGTCCCGAGTCTTATCGTTATTGTTGGATACGGGGCGGCCTTTTACTTTTGACTCACGTACTAAAAACTATCCCTGTGGGTGTAACGTATGCGATTTGGTCAGGTCTCGGCATCCTATTGGTCACACTTGCAAGCATAATTTTATACAAACAAACACTTGATTTTCCGGCTGTCTTAGGCATGGGCCTAATAGTAGCGGGAGTGATCGTGATCAACGTTTTTTCTAAAACGGTAGGCCATTAAATCTAACAAGGTAATCAACGCGGACGGAAAATCGGAATTGGATGCCGGAATTGGTGGAGCAAGCTCAACGGAGTTGTATTTGTGCTCTCCGTCCATTAAGCGGTAAGATTGTACGGGATATGACACAAGGTTTGGATGTAGAATACGCCTGAGAGGATTTTATGTCAGAATTTATTCATAAGGCTAAAATCGCTGGTTTGGAGCAATCCAATGCCGAACTTATCAACGAGATTTCAAATCTAAAATTCGAACTACATGATCTAAATACTGAGATTGAACGTCTCAGGGGGGAGAACCCGGACGACGTAACGCATCTTAAAGAGAAAATCACTGAGTACGAGCAGCGCGAAACAGAATTTAAAGAACGGGTATTGTCAATATCCAAGATAGCAGGAAACAACAATAAAGAGGATGAGATTGTTAAACAATTACTTTCCGCCCTGCAAGTGGAGGATTCCGCCATTGTGGAAACTGCGATTGAGCAATATTACAAAAAAAATGGGGTTCCAAAAATTATAATCACCTTCCTTCTTGGAGTTTTGGTTCCATTGGTTGCCTGGCAGATTGCTGATTACTTAGAGAATGTTGAGTCCTACAATGCGATCATCAAGCGGGTAATAGACAATATTCTATAGCTGTATTCGGAGACAGCGTAGTTAATGAAAATCTTGAAGTATGAAAAAATTGCAGCCGGTTTTATCCCTTGGTCGCTAAATT
The DNA here is from genome assembly GCA_033791405.1 of Desulfuromusa sp. Classification (GTDB taxonomy): domain Bacteria; phylum Desulfobacterota; class Desulfuromonadia; order Desulfuromonadales; family Geopsychrobacteraceae; genus Desulfuromusa. Next base: position 12,872 of record JASJGT010000097.1, on the reverse strand, counting down.
ATCTCAAAGTTTCACAGGCGCTCATAGAATTTATTCGCACAGAAAAGTTTGAAGTGATTCATATCGGCTCCACTTCATTCATGGTCGGCGGTAAAGGTATCATTGATCTTTCAATTCTTTATAGAAATGGAGAGATAAATACAGCTGTAAACCACTTGTTGTCATTAGAATTTCAAGATCAAATAAGTGATAAACCTTTTCCACCAGAACGGCCTCGTAAAGATGGCACAGTTATGATGGATGGGAATAAGTATTTTATTCATGTTCATGTCATTTCTTATGGAAGCGAGGAGCATAAAAAACAGTTGCATTATAAGGAATATATGCTGAGAAATCCTGGTGTGCGAGAAGCATACGAATTGTTAAAAAAAGAAATTTTGTCGCAAGGTATTACTGATCAGGAAGCATATGGCAAACAAAAATCACCATATGTAAAATCAATTTTAAGTCAATTGTGATAGGTGGTTATAGCAAGTTGCTCCATCGGTGAGCATAGTTTTATTGATCAATTAGCAGAGGAAAAAACATGGACTGGAAAGTATATCTCTCTGGTGAAATACATACTGACTGGAGACAGCGGCTAAAAGATGGTTGTGAGGCAGATAATCTGCCTATTATATTCTCGTCAGCCGTCACAGATCATCAGGCTAGTGACGGTGCTGGTGATTTACTTGGTGCAGAAGACAGCAACTTTTGGCGTGATCACAAATCAGCGAAGGTTAATGCCATAAGAACTAAAACTCTTATAGAAAACTGTGATGTCGCAGTCGTCCGTTTCGGCGACAAGTATAAACAGTGGAATGCCGCTTTTGATGCTGGTTATTGTGCTGCGTTGGGCACACCCTACATTACCCTTCATAACGAGGATATAATCCATCCGCTCAAGGAAGTCGATGCTTCGGCAATGGCATGGGCCACGACACCAGAACAAGTTGTAGAAATTCTGAAATATATTGTTAGTGAAAAATGAACCCGTGTTTTATTGATCACATTGTAATCACTGCACCAACCCTTGAAGCGGGTGCAAAGTTTGTAAAAAACTCGTTGGGCGTGGAGCCTCAAGCAGGGGGAGAGCATCCCCGAATGGGGACACACAATTTATTATTACGCCTCGGCGAAGCTATTTTTCTGGAGGTCATTGCGTGTAATCCCATAGCGGAAAAACCGGAGCGACCGCGTTGGTTTGCTCTGGATGATATAAAAGAAGATACCCCTCCCAGGTTAAGGACATGGGTTGTAAGAACCGGAGATATCCATTCCACATTAACAACTTGTTCGGAAGCTGTCGGTGACATTGAGCCTATGAGTCGCGGAGAGCTTAGCTGGCATATTACAATTCCAAAAGATGGAACTCTTCCTCTTAAGGAGGGCGCTCCGGCACTTATCCAATGGCAGGGAGGGTCGCACCCTGCAACACAATTGAAGGATCATGGCCTGTCTTTAGCCAAGTTGCAAATATTTCATCCCGAATCCGAAAGGTTATTGAAATTCCTGCGTTCTATTCACCTGGAAGAACCTGTCGAAGTATTAAATGGGAAAACAACACGGATGGTCGCCCATATAAATACACCCCAAGGGATTCGAGAACTACATGCCTGACAATCAAATTCAACCAACCCGCCGGGCAGATTGAAGCCCTTTTCCTCTGTTAACGACTGGTGTATGCTCAATCTAAATATTTTAAAGGAGTTCTTTTATGCTACGTATAATTATTTCGTTGTTGTTATTGTTGAATTTTCTCTCTTTATCTGCTTGTGCTGTTCAACAGCAAGAGCAATCTCAGGATATTCCTTCGGCATTGACTGCGTATTATCCACAAATTAAATATCAGCAGATCAACCCAACACCGGTGACAGGAGTTTATGAGGTTATCGTTGAAAATGGTGAGTTTATCTATTTTGTTCCAGCTACGGGACATATGTTTTTTGGTGAACTCTGGACTGACGATGCCCGCAATCTGACCCGGGAAAGAAAAAATCAGTTGATGTCTGGCAAGCTAAAGGACTTTCCTCTTGATCAGGCAATTGTCATTGGCAACGGCCCTAATCAGGTGGTTGAAGTGACAGATCCTGATTGCCCCTTCTGCCGTCATGGTTCAGATTTTTTTGCTGGTCGAGATGACGTGACCCGCTATGTTTTTCTTTTTCCTCTCGATCAGCTCCACCCAGACGCTGCTAACAAAGCTCGCTATATCCTGTCTGCAAAAGATCCAGAACTGGCTTACGAAGAGGTTTTTAGTGGCAAGTATGATGGGCAACCTCTCCCTCCCTTTACCGACAATGGTCAACTCGAGTTACATCGACAAATTGCTAAAAAAGTCGGTATCAACGGAACACCCCAATTCTGGATTAATGGCCAACATATTTCAGGATTTAATCCGCAGCAGTTTGAATCACTGTTGAATAAATAAGCCGAAATTTTAGATGGATCAGATGAAATCATTACAACGTCCCGAGTTGCTTGCCCCCGCAGGCAGTATGGAAGCTTTTTTTGCTGCAGTCGATGCCGGTGCGGATGCTGTTTATACCGGTCTGAAAGAGTTTTCTGCCCGTGCCAAAGCAAAAAATTTCAGTTTAAAAGAGATCGAAAAAATTACTCACTATATGCAGCAGCGAGGGAAACGGCTCTATATTACGCTCAATACTCTGGTGAAAGAGAATGAACTATCGCAGCTGATCGATACTTTGGGGGCTCTGGAAGAGATTGGTGTCGATGCACTAATTATTCAGGATCTGGCGATCTGGAAACTGGCGAAAGATCATTTCCCGGGGTTGGAACTGCATGCCTCTACGCAGATGACCATCCACAATGCCGCTGGAGTTAAAATGTTGGAACGGATGGGTTTTACCCGCGGTGTTCTGGCCAGGGAGATGACTCTGGATGAGATAGCTGCTATCCGGCAACAAACCACTCTGGAATTGGAGCAGTTTATTCACGGAGCCTTGTGCTTTTCTTATAGTGGGCAGTGTTATTTTTCCTCGTTCCTCAGTGGTAAAAGTGGTAACCGAGGGCGCTGTGCTCAACCCTGCCGCCGCAATCATCGTTACCGCCAGCAAGAAGGCTATTATTTTTCCCCTAACGATCTTTCCGCAATCGATCTCCTCCCAGAACTGGAACAGGCAGGTATCTGCAGTTTGAAAATTGAAGGACGGATGAAAAGTGCCGAATATGTCCATAAGGTGATCAGGGCTTATCGGCAGGCTCTCGATGCGCCGACCGATCAACGCAAGGCGATTCTGAAAGAGGCAAAAATATTACTGAAAGAGAGCTTTGGTCGCCAACCGACCCAAGGGTTTTTATCCGGTGGGCAGCCCAGTGATATGGCGATTCCAGCACATAAAGGTGCAACCGGACGCTATATGGGCGAAATTACTCAAGTGCGTGGGGGAGAAATCAGTTTTAAAACCAAAGACGCTCTCCATCTGGGGGCTCGTATTCGGGTGCAACCTGCTGTTGATAAAAGTGGCAAGGCGTTTACAATTCGGCAGTTAATTCTGGGAAAACGAACCGTCAACAAGGTTCCGGCAAATAGTTTCGTCAGTGTCCCCTCCACATTTATCAATGAGTTCAAGGTGGGAGACAGCGTTTTTATGGTCTCATCCCCGAGTGCTTTTTCAATGAGTGACTCTGCTTGTCGCCGGAAATTGAGCAATGTTCGTCCTCCTGCTGAAACTGTCGATTTACAGATCGAGGTTAATCCACAGCAAATACAACTGAGTGCAACCATTGGTGCTGCAACTCAGCAGTTTCAATTTGCTATCGACAGTTTTCCCGCAGAACAAAAGGGACTTGATAAAAAAGTCCTCCAGAAAGTCTTTGCCGTCACTGCCGATGAACCTTTTGTTTTGGGCAAGTTTAAATGTGGTCAGCTACCAGAGATCGTTATTCCACCGAAACAACTGAAACAGATCCGCCGTGATTTCTATGCCGAGTTAAGCAAAAGCCATCAGCCACAAAAACAACAGCTCAGAACAGCACATTTGCAAGCTGCTCGCGAGGCACTGTTTCCGCTGGCCTCTGCTCGTCCGGAGAAACGACAGATCCGAATTCAACTGAAAGATTCAAGGGATCAGCGTATCCTTCAGGATCAATCAGTTGACCAGATTCTGGTTCCTCTGACCGGGCAGAACATACAACATGCCCATAAGTTACTGCGGCGTTCAAAACAACTTATCTGGGATATCCCCTTTGTTATCTTTGACAAAGACTGGCCTGACACCCGTAGTGTTATCCGCCAACTGGCACAGATGGGGTTTGTCAGTTTCCGCCTCAACAATTTGGGACATTTCCCCCTCTTTGATAAGATTCAAGATCTGAATCTGTACAGCAGTTTCCGACTTTTTTCTCTCAACAGTCAGTCCATTGCCGCGCTGGCAGAACTTGGGATCGGCGAAGCAGAACTTTATATTGAAGATGATCGTAAAAACCTGTCTGATATTTTGCGGCATCAACTCCCAATTCCGACAGCCATGACGGTTTATGCCAGTGCTCCCCTGTTGACTTCTCGGGTAAAAATCAAAAATGTCCGTTCTGACAACCCGGTTCTTTCTGATCGTGACGATGCCTACCGGGTGCAACAACGGCAGGGATTAACCTGGCTGAATAGTGAAACGGATTTCTCTTTTATTGCCAATATTTTAGAGCTGGAAAGTTTAGGTTGTCATAACTTTATCGTCGACTTGTCCCACCTCGGCCCGTTCAGCCAGCCGGGAAAACAGGTTCTTGATGCGGTCAAGCGAGGTTATGACCCGCCAGGAAGCAGTAAATTTAATTATGAACGGGGTTTGGAATAATTCTGTTTGAGCGGTATAATCATAAAAGCTGAGTCCAAAAAAAATATAAGAGAGGGGAGCAATATAGATATGACACAAACAATTGATGATTCTGTATTTGCATTGATTCTCCGTTTTGCTGGCTTTAAGCAGGAACTCTCTTTTCATACCGATGATTTTTTAAAAAAACAATTGCAGGAGATAGAGGCGCATATTAACCAATATCCGCCAGAGGAACGAAGATCACATGCCCTTAGATGGATTGAGCAGTATGCGAGTGAGTATCGTAAGTCTTGGAATAAAGAGGTTGTTACCAAGAAAGTTTTAGACCATAAGTGTGCGGATTGTCCGTTAGATAATGGCGATGCTATTGAACATTGTGAGATTCATGATCAGTGGCTAGCGCTGTTGCAAAAATATGCTGCCGATGAAATTAACTCTCAAGAATATGTCGAAAATGCTTTAGCGCTCCTTGCTACACATAAAGAAGATCTCAGAATTAAGCTCAGTGCGTTGCCTCTGGAACAATGATCAGGCTGTCAGTGAGGCTGATTTGCGACTGTGATAAGTTTAAATATGCTCTTTACTGAGTCCAAAGTTTTTTTCTGCTTTATCCTTCTGTTTGTTGTTGTGGTCTCTTTCTGTCTTCAAACAAGCTCGGTTTCCGCAGGGAAAATTTATACTTGGCGAGATAATCAAGGGAATTTGCATTATTCTGATTCCCCCCATAATGCTCCCGATGAATTCCGGGAGAAAACCAAAGAATATAAATCCGATCCATCAAGTATCACCCTCATGTCCGGCCGCGAGAAAACTGCTGATGATGCCAGTGGTAACAATGGAGATAACATTGCGGAGACCTCTGCTAACGACAAGTCAGCGCAAGAGACTATCTCCATCCCCTATAAAGCCAAAGAAGGCTCGGCAAACCGGATAATTATAGATATAACATTTAATGGTTCAATGACTGCACCGATCCTGGTTGATACCGGTTCTCCTGGGCTGGTTATTTCCGCTGAACTGGCGAGCCAGCTTGGTCTTTTTGATCAGGATGGCAGCAGGTTGATGGTCCTTATTTCCGGCATCGGTGGGACGCAAACTGCGGCACGAACAATCATCGATAACCTTTCAATGGGTGATATTACAGAAGAGTTTATCCCGGCTCACATTGTTTCAGATATGTCGGGTGCCTATAAGGGGTTGATCGGTATGGACATCCTTTCGGGCTATACCTTGACCATTGATCCTACCAACAAGCGCCTTATCGCCAACTTGGTTCCGGCAGCGCAGAATCAACCAGCCGGTCGGGGCAGATCATGGTGGCAGACCACTTTCAGAGAGTTTTCTTACTATAATGATTTCTGGGAACAACAATCTGTGATGATCGGCAAAAGTGATTCTCCCTATTCCAGACTGGCGTCAAGTGAATCCAAGCGGGTGAAAGATTTTATTATCGATCAAAAAAAAGAGGCTCAGGACCTCTATAGCCGATTAGAACGTTTTGCCCGCAGTAAAGCTGTTCCAAGACACTGGCGTCGATAATCTGGATTGAAGGGTTGAGTAGAAGTGCTATAATCCGTATTTTCAGTCGGCTCATGGATAGTCCGACAGATTCCTAACACACTTCCTGAGATTAAAGAGACTGAGGTTATACCCAATGGTAGATTATTCTGCTAGAGAGCGATTTATCCCTGTCGACAAGGTGGAGCTGGTTAATCGGTTGTCTCACAGCACCATCGTTGCCGCGGCGGATCGGGAGGACTACTTCCTTTTTAGCAAGCTCCTTGATAGTTATTTCCACTTTGAATTTCATAGCCAAACAGAAAATCTCAAGCAGAGTTATCTTCCCTTCAACCCCGATAGCGATACGTTAAATCTGCAGGAGCTTTCTCCCGCGGAATGTAAGATCCACGAAAGCCAATTGATAGATACTTTTAAAGAAGTTCTGAATCAAGCCAACTTTCAACAGATCAATGAAGAAGATCTGAGCTATGCAGTGAGTGAGGAATCATTGCTCAAGTTAAATCTATATGTGGATTTTGACGATTTTGAGAACCAGCTGGTATTCCGCAGGGGAAGCCGGATCGATCAGGTTGAACACAAAAAAGGGCTGTTTAAAAAAGAGATAGTCGATATGACCGTCTATGATCGGGTTGCCCTGATCATTAAGTACAAAGATGCAACATACTTTGCTGCCGCTGACCGGGAGAAATTGAATTTTCAACCTGGGAGCATGATTGTCAAACTGTTCAAAAATATCCCCAAAGGTGATCTGGAAATGTTATTTCCCAACGCCCAGGTGCGGATGAGAATGAAGGACAAGTTGCTGATGGGCGGGATTGCTGTTGGCGCGGGCACCATGGTTTTGCTGAAGGCCGGTACGGGGTTAATCGCCATGGCTGGAATTTTATGGCTGATGACCCGCTCAATGATTGCCAGTGGCGGAACATTGCCAACGTTGGGTCCGGTTGAAATTTCAGGTATGGTTGGTGGGATGACAGCTCTGGTGGCGATTGGGGCGTTTTTGTTCAAGCAGTGGAATGGTTATAAAAATCGAAAAATAAAATTTATGAAAACCTTGGGAGATAGCCTTTATTTCAAGAATCTGGATAATAATGCCGGCGTTTTTTACCATATCATTGCGGATGCGGAAGAAGAGGAATTTAAGGAAGCGTTGCTGGGATATCTTTTTCTTCTGAAATCTGACGCCGGATTAACGGCTACTGAACTTGATACTACCATTGAAGAGTGGTTCACAGAGACCTACGCAACACCGATTAATTTTGAAATAGATGATGCTCTGGATAAATTAAAGAGGTTGAAACTTTGTCATGTTGTCGAAAATGATCAGACAGGAGAATCACGGTGGAAGGCTCTTCCATTGCTCGATGCCTGCCGGCAACTTGATCAACTGTGGGATGATTTCTTCCAGGTTCATCTGCCCGATGCGCCATAAGTGAAATTTGATCTTTTTGGCAGTGAAAGGAAGTTTTTGTGGCTACGTATAATAAAGACCTATGGCAAACAGTTGCTTTTTTGTTTTTGAGTAAATTTGTGAAACAGGCAAATGTTTCTTTTGCCCAGGATGAACTGATCAATACTAAAAATGTTGATCTGGCAGGCCGTTTTGCCAAGATGTTTGGCGATACAAGCGATGAAAAAAAGATCAAACTAGCGCTGCTTAAAGGGCTCCGGCAGCTTGAAAAAGAGGAGCTGGTGTTGCGGTTGAACGAGACAACTTTACAACTCAGCGACGCTGGTTTTGCCAGAATGACGGCGGAGGTAGAAACTGCGATGCAGAAGATCGCACAGAGCTTTCCAGAAGCAAAACCTACCCCAACGGTTCAATAACCAGACATCCCTTTGCTAAATTACTGTGGTTTCCGCTGTATAGCAATGGCTATGCAGCCAAAACCACGCCTTGTTGACACCCAAAATTCCAGCGCAATTTTGAAACGTTTCATCCATGACACAACACTAGTCCCGCGGCACCGCCAACATTTTATCCAGAGCCCGCTTGGCTTTGATCCGGATATCTTCCGCAACAGTGATTCGTGGCTCCAGAGTTTCCAGGCAGCGCAGAACGTCTTCCAGTCGGGTCAATTTCATATCTGCACAAACCATCCCCTGACTCGGCATGATAAACTGCTTGTTTGGATTCTCTTTGCGCAGCCGCCAGAGGATTCCATCTTCGGTGCCGACAATGAACTTTTTTGCCGGATTTTTTGCGGCAAATTCGTACATGCCACTGGTTGAACAGATATGATCGGCTAGTTTCAGTATCTCTGGCTGGCATTCCGGGTGAACCATAAACAGCGCCTCGGGATGATCGGTTTTGGCTTGTTGGATCTCCTCAACCTTGAGTTGATCATGAACCGGACAGTAACCTTCCCAGCAGATACACTCTTTTTCTGGAACTTGGCTGGCGATGTAGCGACCCAAGTTTCGATCAGGGACCAACAACAGTTTTTTTGCCTCAACTGAGCGAGCTACACTGACCGCGTTTGAACTGGTACAACAAATATCGCTTTCGGCCTTTACCGCGGCACTTGAATTGACATAGGTGACAACTGCTGCGCCCGGATGCTGTTTTTTAAAATCCCGGAGGGCCTCTGCAGTGACCATATCGGCCATCGGACAACCGGCATCAGCACGTGGAAGCAATACGGTTTTTTCTGGCGCAAGGATAGCGGCACTTTCTGCCATAAAATGCACCCCACAGAAAACAATAATCTGTTTGTCGGTTTTTTGTGCTTCTATTGATAAAGCCAGTGAATCACCAGTGATGTCAGCAATCTCCTGGATTTCATCCCGCTCATAATTGTGCGCGATCAACAGGGCATTTTTGTCAGCAGCCAATTGTTTGATCTGTTGTTGTAACTTTTCTTGATTCATGGTTTTAACTCACCTCTTTTTATGGGGGTAAAAATGAGCTCAGATGGTAAACTAGCCCCCTTTGAGATGTCAATCTTTTCACCTGTCCAGAGTGCTTGACAGCTGTTTCGTGTAGGGCTATTCTCGCCCAATTAAAGGGTTTGTGCCTGCTCTGGTAGCATAAGAATACTGAGACGAGAGGAAAATGTAGATGTTTGGAATTGGAATGACAGAAATGGTTCTCATTGCCGCTTTGGCACTGATCGTCTTGGGGCCAAAAAAACTTCCCGATCTCGCGCGATCTTTGGGTAAGGGTTTTGCTGAATTCAAACGTGCGACCAATGACCTGAAGAGTACGATTGATCTGGAAATTAAGGCAGAAGATGAACGCCATAACAAGGAAGTTATGGCACGGGGTGAAAAGAAAATTCCAGAAAATGCTGACGAAGCGCTATCCCGTCTTGAAGTTGAGGAAGAGGCTCCCTCGGCAGAGGATTACCCTGCTGGGGAAACTGAGTCAGTAACAAAAAACACCGCTGAAAAAGTGACCGAAATGTCGGATAAAAATAGGGAGCCAAAGCATAATGGCTGACGGCATGGCAATATCTGAACATTTAGGCGAATTGCGTAAACGATTGGTGATTTCCGCAGCTTCCTGGCTGGTTGCTTTTCTTGGTTGCTACAGTTTTGGTGAGAAGTTGTTTGAGTATATCGCTGAACCAGTCCGACAGGCGTTGCCTGAAGGAAGCTCGATGGTTTTCATCAATGCAACCGAACCATTTTTTACCATTTTGAAAGTTTCAGCACTGGCCGGACTGGTGGTAGCCTTTCCGATTATCATCTGGCAGGTCTGGAACTTTATCGCCCCCGCCCTCTATGGCCACGAAAAACGCCTTGCGATCCCCTTTGTTTTTTTTAGTTCTCTCTGCTTCGGGACCGGAACCTTTTTTGGTTTTACCCTCGTCTTTCCGATGATCTTTTCTTTTCTGATCAATTATGGAACCAATGTTGGCGGAGTAGATGCGATGTTGTCAATGGGAGCTTATTTAACCATGGCTTCCCGTCTGCTGATTGCTTTCGGACTGGTTTTTGAACTGCCTATCGTGATCTTTTTTCTTGCCCGCCTGGGGATTGTCGATCACAAATGGCTGTCGAAAAATCGTAAATTTGCCCTGCTGTTAGCTTTTGTCATGGGAGCAGTATTGACGCCACCCGACATTTTTTCACAAGCATCTATTGCCATCCCTTTTATTGTTTTGTACGAAGTTGGAGTTATTGTTGCTCGCTTTTTTGGCAAGAAAAAAGTTGTTGTTGATGACGAAGAGGATGAAGATGAGGCTGAAGAAGAGAAACCAAGCTGATCTAGAAGTTTTTTCCCCAGCCCATCCACATTGAAGATGTTTTTTGTGTAGCCCGGTCGATTTGACCGGGCTTTTTTATGAGAGTTTGGCTGCCGCTTGACAACCTGCTCAGGGCAACGCAAGATTAGAACCTGTCTGAAGCCCCTAACTGAGTAAGAACCGATGCGCCTGACGATTAAAATAACTTTTGCTGTTCTCCTTGGAGTTGCCCTGGTTTTTTCTGCCTATAGCTACTTCTCTATTCAGCGGGAACGGGAACAGTTGAAAAAGAATCTCAGCCGTGAGTCACGCCATATAGGTGAAAGTCTCCGTTTTCTCGTAACAGAACTCTGGCAGCAGCGTGGCGAGGATGTTGCCATTGCGTTTCTAAAAAAAGCTAATCAAGATTACAAACAGACATTGGTTCGCTGGGTCTGGATCGAAGGTGAGGTTCCCCCGCAATTTCAACCACGTGTCCCTATTGAACAGTTGGACGATCTGTTTGATGAGGAGACGGTCGCATTGCTTGCCGGGTCAACCGACGGTAAGGATTTCCTCCTTACCTATCTCCCCCTGATAATCGAAGATGGTCGACTTGGAGCGATTGAACTCTCTGAATCAATGGACGAAATGCATGATTATGTCCAGGAAAGTCTGCGTCGTTCAGCAATAGTCGTTGGAGTATCTATAGCTTCTGGTTTGTTGTTTATGGGGGTGCTTGGAAGTATCTGGATCGGTCGTCCCATGCGTAAATTGCGAGCTCAAGCGGAACGGATTGGAACCGGGGATTTGACCACCAGTGTCAATTTGTCCGGCAGCGGTGAATTAGCTGAACTATCAAGTATCATCGAACGGATGCGGGGACAGCTGGCAGAAGCTCGAGAAGCTGAACAAGTTGCAAACGATGAAAAATATGAAGCGCTGGAAAAATTACGCCATACAGAGCGGCTGGCAACCTTGGGGCAGCTATCTGCAGGGATCGCCCATGAGTTGGGGACACCATTAAATGTTATTGCCGGACGAGCCAAATTGATTTGTAGTGACGGGATGAAGCAGGATGATGCTTCCCGCTCAGCGGGGATTATTAGTGAACAAGCCGAACGGATGACAAAGATTATCCGTCAGTTACTTAGTTTTGCCCGGCGTGGGGAAGCTAAGAAGCAATCCGTTGATCTGAATGTCGTGCTGCAAGCTATTCAGCCTTTATTGAGACCAACAGCACATGAACAGGGTGTTGAACTGGTGATGGATGAAGCCAGGGAGCCACTGCCCGTTTATGTTGATCCGGGACAGCTACAGCAGGTGTTACTCAACTTGACTCTGAATGGTATTCAGGCTATGCCCGATGGTGGAAATATCATTTTGACCTGCTCCAATGCACCTGATGTGACCCCACCGGAAAACATTGAACGGAAGGATGTCAACTGGGTTAAACTGGAGGTTTGCGATCAGGGTATCGGTATCGAACCTGAGCGATTACGACAGATATTTGATCCATTCTTTACCACCAAGGAGATCGGGCAGGGAACCGGTCTTGGATTGTCGATCGCCCATGGAATTGTTGAAGAACATGGCGGCTGGATTGAGGTCAGCAGCACTCCTGGTGAGGGGAGCTGTTTCAGTGTCTATCTGCCCCAAGCTCAAAATGGAGAACTGGCATGACGGAAAATAATTTGCCGGGTCGAATTCTGGTGATTGATGATGATCAGGCGCTATGTGATTTACTCGAAGAGGATCTCAGCCGCCGCGGACATCGTATCTGGACAGCTCTTAAAGTTGCCGATGCCCGTGAACTGCTCCATCAGCAGGAAATAGATATTGTTCTGACCGATTTGAATATGCCGGGAACCAGTGGTATCGAGTTCTGTGGAGAACTGCATAACAATCGTCCTGATCTGCCAGTCGTTATCATGACTGCGTTTGGTAGTCTGGAGACCGCAATCGCCGCTCTCAGAGCCGGAGCGTACGACTTTGTTACCAAACCAGTTGACCTTGATCTGCTCAATATCTCTTTGAAACGGGCATTGCAACATCGCCATTTACAGGAAAAGGTGCGGCTCCTCAAAGAACAGGTACGGCGCCAACAACCCGATGATGAACTGTTGGGTGAGAGTCCGGGGTTGCAAAATATCAAGCAGCAGATTATCCGGATTGCAGATCTCGATACGTCGGTGTTGATCAGCGGTGAAAGTGGCACGGGGAAAGAATTGGTTGCTCGGTCATTGCACCGTCAAAGCAGGCGCCATGAAGGGCCGTTTGTTGCGATTAACTGTGCGGCATTACCCGAAAACTTACTCGAAAGTGAACTATTTGGTCATGTTCGTGGGGCTTTTACCGATGCCCGGGAAACTCGTAAGGGACTATTTTTAGAAGCTTCCGGCGGAAC
>JASJGT010000096.1:0-10304 GCA_033791405.1 Desulfuromusa sp. | reverse complement strand
ACTGAAGAATTATAATTAATTGTTGCTACAGCTCCATTAGTTGCTTGATAATTCCAATTTGTTCCTCCGTTTTCAAAACCTGGATCGACTAAGTTTATTTCAGCTCCAATTATTGTTGAAGTAAAGAAAATGGTGGTTTTTGTTGTTTGTATGGTGCTGCTGTTCGGAATTAATTTTATTCCCGGGATTGGATCGTTGATCTACGCTGTTCTGGCTCCAGCTTTCACCATTTTTTTTCTCGCTGTTGAATATATGGCTTTTGTTTTAATGCGTAAGCAACTGAGTTTTACTGAGCAACGTCGCTATATATTAAAGCGCCCCATTCTGATGCTCGGTTATGCCTGTGGGGTTTTTTGCATGCTGGCAATCCCTTTTGTCCAATTTTTTTGTATTCCACTTGCAGTGGTTGGTGCCACTTTGTTGTGGTGTGATTTTCCTCGGGAGGAACAACAAGTAGAGTCTAATTCTGTGAAAATTCAATAAATATGAGATTAATTTAAGTTCATGGTTGCTGCCTGATTTAAATTGAGCTACACTAACTATCCATTTTGATACGGCTAAGCTCTAAATATAATTTACTGAATCCAGGGAGGTTTCAGTCCAATGAGTCCAACGAGCAGACCAGGGAAAACAAAATTCCAGTTAGATTTGCGCCGACATTTGCGTGAGAATTATGTTAATGAAAATCTGACCCATTTGATTTGTGAAATTGCTGAAGCTTCCAAATATATTATTCACTCAATCAGTACGGGTGATCTGGGGGTGGCTGGTACCTCCAATTTATATGGCGAGCAACAACTGGCACTGGATGTCCTGGCTGATCGAATCTTGCGCAAGAGGCTTGATCATTCCCGTGTCGTAGCCAATATGATGTCGGAAGAGATGGATGAAATTATCCCGGTATCGCCAGACTGTGATGGAAAATATTCGGTTGCCTTTGATCCATTGGATGGTTCTTCTCTGGTTGATGTCAATCTTGCGGTTGGTACCATCGTCTCAATTTTTGAAGGATGTGACCTGTTGCAACCCGGACGTAAGCAGGTCGCTGCTGTGTATGTCCTTTATGGACCACGTACGACATTAGTATACAGTGTCGGCAAGGGGGTTCATGAATTCGGCATGAATATGCTGAGGGAATTTACCCTGTTGCAGGAGAATATTACTCTTCAGCCGCAAGGGGATCTCTATTCTCCCGGTGGACAACGAAATCTTTATACTCCTGGAGTTGAGGCATATATCAATAAGCTGGAAGAGCGCGGCGTCAAGCTCCGTTACAGTGGTGGGTTTGTCCCCGATATCAATCAGATATTACTCAAAGGGCAGGGAATTTTCTTTTACCCTCACCTAAAAAATCTGCCACAGGGAAAACTAAGACTGTTATTTGAATTAAGCCCGATGGCTTTCTTAATTGAACAGGCTGGGGGTGCTGCCTCTAATGGGCACCAACCGATTCTAGATCTGCAACCGAAACAGATTCATGAGCGCTCACCGGTCTTTATCGGTTGTAAGAAGGATGTTGCTATGGCTGAAGATTTTATCCGTGAGTTGGAAGCCAGCAAGGGCGGCACCGCTGAAAAGAAAACGAAAACCTGATCAGTTTGAATTGATTGACTTAAATTGTTAGCTGCACTGCAGGGGGGGACATGCAGCCGGTTTATATTGCTCTATCTGCAACGATTGCCGGACTCTCTCTGGCTCCTATCTACACGTTATCGCATTTATCTGGTTGGTTATTTGTCTCTTTTTCCGGGCTACTGTTTTTTCTGTTACGTAGACACAGCTGCGTCGCATTAGTCTTTCTATTCCTTTCAATTGCCGTTTTTTCAAATCTTCGCTATCCACTGCAATTCCCCTCCCGACAGGACATAGTTTATATCGATCAGTTGGCACAAAAAGTAACTTTGACCGGCGTGTTGACCGATATCCGCCAGCTCACAGAAGGGCGGAGTTGGATCGAACTGCTGGTTGATTCGGCTTCCATAAAAGATCGACCAATACCGCTTGAATCCCCTTTGCGGGTGCGACTCTATATGGGGGAGGGGACTGATCGGTTGTTTCCTGGAGACATTGTTCGTTGCATAAGTCGTATGCGGCAGCCACGTCTTTTCGGTACACCGGGGGAATTTAACTGGCCACGCTACCTGGCAAGCCAACATATCGATATGACTGCCTGGGTAAAAAATCCTGAAAAAATAAAACTCCTGGAACGAAAAAATAGTATTCCCCGTCGACCAGTGGTGCAATGGCGCAGTAGGATTGCCACTAATATTCTGGAACTGATGCCTGAAAATCGAGCGTATCTGGTCAGGGCACTGGTATTGGGTGAGGGGCGGATTATTCCTGATCATATCCGCAAAACTCTGGCAAAAAGTGGCATCAGTCATCTCTTTGCCATATCTGGACTTCATCTTGGGATGATTGGGTTACTTGGATATCGACTTCTGCTGGTATTCTATCGTCGTTCTCCCCGGTTGCTCAATTGGCAGCCTCCACAACGTGTGTTACCCCTCGTATTGCTGCCCCTGTTGCTTGGTTATTTGCTATTGACAGGTGATGCCGTTTCGACACGCAGAGCTTTTGCTCTGGCTGCTGTGGGAGCCGGTTTTTTATTCTGGCGTTATTATGTCAATCCATTATTGCTGTTGGCGTCTATTGCATTGCTCTCCCTACTGATTAACCCGCTGCTTCTTTGGCAGGCGGGCTGGCAGCTCTCTTTTGCTGGCGCAGCAGGGATTCTTCTCTGGCGACCATTGTGGCAAAAAATCGGTCGTCATCAAGCTCTCTATCTACGCTATCCTCTGCAACTTTTTCTGGTGACTTTTGCCGCAATGTTGGCAACCTTGCCACTGGTCCTATTCAATTTTCATCTCTTTGCTCCAATTGGAATCATGGCCAATCTCGTTTGTGTACCAATTGTCACTCTGCTTGCTCTGCCGATTGGATTTTCCGGGTTGCTGCTTTACCCACTTTTCCCGCAATTGTCAGAACTGTTTTTTCAGCTTTGTGGTTTATTTCTAGAGAGCGTATTGTCGCTGGCCAGCTGGTTTACGGCACTCCCTGGTCTCGGTGGAACTTATTTGTTTCTATCTCACGGGCAGATCCTGGCCGTTGCCTTGTTGGTCCTCCTGTTGCTTTTATCCACTCAACTAGCGAAACTGAACTTATTACGATTTGGAGTCGTTAGTGTTTTGTCTGCCGTCATATTGTGGCAGTTTCCTTTATCTCAATCGCTCCCTGTTTCATTAACCATGTTCAGTGTTGGTCAGGGTGAATCGATGCTGCTGCGGAACAACACTGGGCAGGCTATTTTGATCGATGGTGGTGGATTTTACAGCGACAGGTTTGATGTTGGTGAACGTTTGCTGGCTCCAGCCTTTGCAGAGTTGGGAGTGACCAAGCTGGATGCAGTTGTTTTGACCCATGATGATCGAGATCATCGTAAAGGGCTTATTTTTGTTCTGGATCATTTTCCGGTGCGGGAATTTTGGAGCGGGCAACCGCTTAATACTTTGCACTCTAGCCTGCAGAATGTTTTGATCAAGAACGCTATACCAACCAAAATAGCACCTATTGGTTGGAGTGAAGCCCCTTTTTGGACTTCCGGGGTTTTACACATATTTAACGGAACCGCTCCGGGGATGAGTGACAATGACTCTTCTTTGGTGATGTACCTTAAATATGGCAAAGAAAATAGCCTGTTGTTGACTGGAGATTTGGAAGAACAAGGAGTCCTTAAGCTTCTTGCAGCAGGATTACCCGGACCAGTCACTTTGCTGAAATTGCCCCACCATGGCAGTAGATTTTCTGCAACTGACCGTCTTATTGATCAGCTCAACCCTCAATCCTGTCTGGTTTCGGTCGGTTATCAAAACCGTCACCATTTGCCGGCCAAACAGGTTGTTGACTATCTGCAGAGAGAGAACATTCCCCTCTATCAAACTGATATCTCAGGAACTCTTCAGGCCCAACCTTCTGAAAAAGGTTGGCATATACTGCATTGGCAGCGGGGGGTTTTTCGTTGACATTCCCTTCTGAATGCTGAATAATCTCTTATTATTATAGGAGACTTATGATTTCTGTCCAATCAAATATTCTGATTGTTGATGATGAACTTTTCTTTCGTAAGCTGTACCGTGACCTGTTATTAGAGGAAGGTCATCGTGTGGATGTCTGTGCTAATGGTGATGATGCTATTGCTTTACTCCAGCAGCGTGAAATCGACCTTGTCTTGACCGACATGGTGATGCCGGGCAAAAACGGTCTGGAAGTCCTTCGAGCTGCCAGGTCACTAGCAAATCCCCCTGACGTTATTATGGTGACTGGTCATGCCAGTCTTGCATCGGCGATTGAGGCATTGAAAAATGGTGCACGAGATTATCTGATTAAGCCGTTTGATCCTGAAGAATTGAAACATGTGGTTCGAAATTGCCTCGATCAGCGTAAGTTGTTGATAGAAAATGATCATTTGCATAGACAGATTCACCTTTTTCAGACCGGACAATCTTTATCATCACTCATTGATCTGGAACGTTTGCTTCCACAGGCTCTTGATGTTTTTTTGCGTGAGATGGAATCTGGCGCTGGTTGTGCTTTCACTCTGAAAAATGGCGAGGTACCCTCTCTTGCTGGACTAAAAGAGCTTCCTGCCGAGTTTGCCGAACAGTTGATTCTTACTTTGCTACCGCAGTTTGATGAGTCGACAGGTTTGTGCCAACCCAGCAGTGCTGTTGCTGCAAAATTGATTAAATTACAACAACGTCGGGAACAAACTTGGATGTTGCCATTGCATGACGGTGAGGTGCTGAAGGGGGGTATTATTGTTTGTGATGTGGCTGATAATTTAGAGTCCTCAGCCCCTTTAGCCGATTTACGCTATTTGTGTGACCAGGTTTCTCTTGGTTTTGAAAATGCTTGCCGTTATCATGACGCGCAAAACTTGATGTATACCGATGATTTGACCGGACTCTATAATCATCGCTATATGCAGGTTTCGTTGAGTCATGAAATCAAGCGTGCGCAGCGCTATGGATTGAAATTTTCCCTGATATTCCTAGATCTTGATCGATTTAAAGAGATTAATGATAGTTATGGGCATCTCGCGGGCAGTGCTGCATTGCAGGAAGTAGGTCGTTTATTGGATAATTGTGTCCGGGATGTTGATATGTTGTTCCGTTTTGGTGGTGATGAGTTTGCTGCAATCCTGGTTGAGACAGACGATACTACGGCACGGATTGTCGCAGAGAGAATTCGCAAAGTGATTGAAGCGCATGCTTTCCTCAAAGATCAGGGAACCCCGAGTTATGTGACTGTCACTGCAGGATTCGCAACTTTCCCGACCGATGCTACAGAGAAAAAGCAACTGCTTGATCTTGCAGATCAAGCGATGTATGTCGGTAAGAATTCTCGGAATGTTATTTGTGGAGTGGTCGATATTCCGAAACAAGAACACTGAATCATCAGATTTGTTAATTGGCTTTGGACTGCCCTATTTTTGCTAAACATTATATCCCTTCTCCTGCAATTAAAACGTATAAATATTGCTTAAACCCCTTTCAGATCAACACAAAATAATGTATCTTCTCCCGTCTGTATCGATTTCTTGAGCCCGAAAATAAATAGCGATAAAAGAAAAGGTCCTATTTTGAGTATAACTGCAATCAAAGGGATGAATGATGTTTTGCCTGGAGAGGTAGAAACCTGGCAGTTTCTGGAGCAGAGTGCCCGTGATGTGTTCGGTCTTTATGGTTTTTCTGAAATCAGAACGCCGATAGCAGAAAAGACTGACCTGTTCTGCCGTTCCATTGGTGAAACAACAGATATTGTTGAAAAGGAAATGTACACCTTTCGTGATAAGAGTGAGAACTCACTGACTTTGCGTCCCGAGGGAACTGCCCCGGTGATGCGTTCTTTTATTCAGAACCGCTTGCATAACCTTGATCCGGTTTCTAAACTTTACTATATGGGACCGATGTTCCGTTATGAGCGGCCACAGAAAGGCCGCTATCGCCAGTTTCACCAACTTGGAGTTGAAGTATTAGGGGTAGAGGATGCAAAAATTGATGCCCAAGTTCTGGCGATGCTACATCAATACTTTGTCCGGATCGAGATAGATTCGGTTTCTCTTCAGATCAACTCACTCGGTTGCCCTGTATGTCGTCCCGGATATAGGCAGGAACTGATCGCCTACCTCGAATCACGTTTGGATAAACTATGTGTGGAATGCCAGCGTCGTTACCAGACTAACCCTCTCCGGGTATTGGACTGTAAAGCGGCAGGATGTCAAGCGGTGACGGTGGATGCTCCTTCAGTCCTTGACCATCTGTGTTCCTCTTGTGACGACCATTTTACCCAGGTAAGATATTACCTGAATACTCTAGAAATACCGTTTGAGGTTAATTCACGGATGGTGCGCGGGTTAGATTACTATGTGCGGACCACTTTTGAACTGATCACCGATCAACTTGGATCACAGAATGCTGTTGCTGCGGGGGGGCGTTATGATGGTTTGGTTGAAAGTCTTGGCGGCCCAGCGTTGCCGGGGATTGGTTTTGCCATCGGGATTGAACGTCTGGTTCTGATGAAGAATGAGCAGCGAACCAGCACGGCAACGCCACAGCTGTTTATTGCGGCCCTTGGTAAGGAGGCTGCTGATCGAGCGTTTGTGTTGATGTCTCAGTTGCAGGTTGCCGGTGTGCGAGCTGAAATGGACTATCTGGGAAAAAGTCTGAAAGCGCAGATGCGCAGAGCCAATAAGTTGAATGCAGCCTTTACTCTGATCTTGGGTGAAGATGAACTGAAATCTGGACAGGCGCAACTTAAAGATATGTCTGATAGTAGCCAGTCGACATTTGCCTTGGAGTCGTTAGTTGCTACGTTAAGCAAAAAACTTGGCCAAGTATCCACTTATTCTTGACCTTCAATTATTGCAGTTTATATAATTACAGTTTCGTCATAAATTTATCAGAGCGATAGCTCATTTTGGAGGATGTTGTGTTAAACGATAAACTTGGAAGTTTGGTAAGAACCCATCGTTGTGGTGACCTGACCGCAGAACAGATAGGGCAGGAAGTTTGTGTGATGGGTTGGGCACAGAGACGACGTGATCACGGTGGTCTGATTTTTATTGACCTGCGTGACCGTGAAGGAGTTCTCCAACTGGCTCTTGATCCCGATCGTGATCTAGCCTCGCACCAGAAGGCTGAACAGGTTCGTAATGAATTTGTGCTGGCTGCCCGGGGGAAAGTGTCACCACGTCCTGAGGGAACAGTTAATCCAAAAATGAAAACGGGTGAGGTAGAGATTGAAATCAGTGAACTGCTGATATTGAACCGCTCTGAGACTCCCCCCTTCATGATTGACGAGTTTACCGAAGTTGCCGAAAATATCCGTTTAAAGTATCGCTATCTCGATTTACGTCGACCGGCGCTACAAAAAAATATGTTGATGCGGCATCTGGTTGCCAAGACGGTGCGTAATTACTTTGATGGGCAGGGATTTATTGAAATTGAGACCCCGGTTCTGACTAAGAGTACTCCTGAAGGTGCTAGGGACTATCTGGTTCCCAGTCGGGTGAATACGGGAAATTTTTATGCCTTACCCCAGTCACCGCAATTGTTCAAGCAGCTGCTGATGGTGTCCGGCTTTGACCGTTATTTTCAGATTGTCAAATGTTTCCGTGATGAAGATCTGCGTGCTGATCGCCAACCCGAATTTACCCAGATCGATTGTGAGATGAGTTTTGTCAATCGTGGTCAGGTAATGGACATCATGGAGGGGATGATCGCTAAAGTTTTTAAAGCAGCATTGGACGTTGAGTTGACCCTACCAATGCCGCGTTTAACTTATGCAGAGGCATTGGATCGCTTTGGTGTTGATAACCCTGATTTGCGTTTTGATATGGAGCTGATCGATATTACCGAGCAAGTTGCTGGATCTCAGTTCAAGGTTTTTGCCAGTGTCGCAGCCGATAAAGGGCTGGTTAAAGCCCTCAATGTCAAAGGTTGCGCAATTTTTTCCCGTCGGGAGTTAGATGATTTAACCGACTTTGCCAAGATTTATGGTGCTAAAGGGATGGCATGGGTCAAAGTTACGGAGGACGGTTGGCAATCTCCGATTGCTAAGTTTTTTACTGCCGATGAATTGTCCAGTTTGAATGAAAAACTGGGCGCCGAAGTTGGTGATTTGTTGTTGTTTATGGCTGATACACCAGCTATTGCCAATGAAGCTCTTGGTCGTTTGCGTGGTCATTTGGGTCAAAAATTGGGTTTGGCTGCCAAGGATAACTATCAGTTTACCTGGGTCACCGATTTTCCACTACTGGAATGGGATGGCGAACAGCGTCGCCATGTTGCCGTTCACCACCCATTTACCGCCCCACTCGAAGAAGATATGGCGCTGCTCGATACTGAGCCAGGCAAGGCACGAGCCCAGGCCTATGACTTGGTGTTAAACGGTTCAGAAATTGGCGGAGGGAGTATTCGTATCCATGATCAGGCAGTGCAGTCACGTATGTTTGAATTGCTTGGGATTGGAACAGATGAGGCCCGTGAGAAGTTTGGCTTTTTGCTGGATGCTTTAGTTTATGGTGCTCCTCCGCATGGTGGCATCGCTTTTGGTCTGGATCGTTTGATGATGATACTGACCGGTTCCGATTCAATTCGTGACGTAATTGCGTTTCCGAAAACCCAAAAGGCAACATGTCTGTTGTCTGATGCTCCAAATGAAGTGGATGATCAGCAGTTGCAGGAGTTGGGTGTTCGTTTGCGGGCAAAACAAAAGTAGACATATAAGATACTTTTAGATATGGGACAAAACAAAAATGCAGATGTTTAAACGTCTGTTGCTGATAGTTGCAGTCATCTCCTTGTCGTTTGGTTGCGCGCAACCACCGCCTGTTGGAGAGTTGGAAAACACTAGGAGTGTTGTTGCCCACGCTTATGCGTCAGGAGCAGCTCAACATGCCTCTGGTGAGTATCAACTTGCCAACAGTGCGTTAAAAGCGGCCGAGCTCCAGGTTAAGAATAAAGAGTATCGTCGGGCTTCACTCACTCTCGATTTGGCCCGCCGTTATTCTGCAGAAGCACTTAAGTTGACGATAGCCCGTAAGCAACAATTGGCAGCAGAACAGAAAAAACTTGCTGAAGAAAAACAGTTGGCTGCGTTAGCAAAACAACGTGAGTTGGAGCGGCAGGCTAGGCTGAAGGAACAACAGGAACGGAAGAAGAAAGAGGCGATTGTCCCTGAACCTAAAAAACCGGCTCCGGTTGTTGTTAAAAAGACTCCGCCAATCGTCAAGGCACCAAAGCTTGTTGATCATGTTGAGGTTCAGGCCGGTGAGAATCTCGCAACAATTGCAGCTCGCGTAGAAGTTTATAAGGATGCATTGCTCTGGCCACTCATTTATAAAGCTAATCGTGATCAGATAAAGGACCCAACGATGATCTTTTCTGGTCAAACTTTGTTGATTCCACGTGATAAAAGCAGAGATGAAGTCGAAGCTGCCCGTCAGGAAGCACGAGAGTTGAACCTTTTTCAGCCTCTGAACTAAAAACATCTTAACCGCTTGCTATTTGATTATTTCCCACGATGTTCTGCCGGGGCAATGCCGGCAGAATCCATTCCACTCTCAATCAGCTCTAAAAACAACATTCTTTAATTTTTCTTGCACGGACACGTTTTAAAAAATGCTTTAAAAATAGTGACTTACATTTGTGCTCTGATCGATTGAGATAATTTTACTTTAAAGCGCAAAGGCTCTTGACACCCCCATTTTGTTTGTATACTGTATACAACGCTAAACAGTGTGAAAATTTCAGTTTATAACGAAGTTATAGCGTGACTAAAGTGGTTTTATATTGGCATTTAAATTCTAAGGAGAGAGACAACATGGCAAAAATTATCTGGTCCGAAATTGATGAAGCACCGGCTTTAGCGACCTACGCTTTTCTGCCGATTGTTCAGGCATTTTGCAAAGGGACCGGCGTTGACGTCGAGACCAAGGACATTTCCCTGGCCGGTCGTATCATTGCAAACTTCCCGGACAATCTGACCGCAGAACAAAAAGTAGCAGATTACCTGTCTGAGCTCGGTGACATTGTTCTGACACCGGAAGCCAACGTTATCAAGCTACCAAACATCAGTGCGTCGATCCCGCAGTTGCAGGACGCTCTCGCCGAGCTGCAAGAAAAAGGTTACGATATCCCGAGCTACCCGGAAGAAGCGAGCACCGATGCAGAAAAAGAGCTGCAGGCTCGTTTTGCCAAGTGCCTCGGTTCCGCCGTTAATCCGGTACTGCGTGAAGGTAA
>JASJGT010000095.1:0-2921 GCA_033791405.1 Desulfuromusa sp. | reverse complement strand
TGATATGAATCTCGGCCAGTTATTTACAGAAGCTGAGCAGCAACGTGCTCCGCTAAGATATGATCTCCTCAAACAGGGGAAAACAGTTAAAACTGAACGCATCCTCAACCGCAAAGACGGAAACCCCGTCCCCGTTGAAATGCACAGTCGAATGATGCCGGATGGGTCGTATCACTCCTTTATGAGTGATATAAGTGAGCGTAAAAAAGCCGATGAAGCCTTACGTATTTCTGAGGAAAAATTTTCCCAGGCCTTTAAACTGTGTCCTGATGCAATAACCCTGTCTCATCTTGTTGATGGCACTTTTCTCGAAGTCAATCAAGGCTTCAGCAATATTGTCGGGTGGACGCAAGACGAAGCTATTAACCGGAGCTCTCGTTCCGGCGATCTTGATATCTGGGATCGGGATGAGGATCGTGAGCAGTTTGTTAGCACACTTCGAAAACACGGCGAAATCAAGGGAATAGAGGTTAGCTTTCGGCACAAAAATGGACAGATCTCAGACTGTTTGATGTCTGCACGAATAATTGAGATCAACGCTGAACCCTATATGCTGTCTATAATCCATGACATCAGCAAACGCAAAAAGGATCATGAGAAACAAAAACAACTTGAAGAACAGTTGCTGCGCGCTCAAAAACTTGAAAGTCTGGGGGTTCTGGCAGGTGGGATTGCCCATGATTTCAATAATATCCTGATGGCAGTGATCGGTCACTGTGAACTCGCTCAGCGTCGCTTAACTGTTGAATCTCCGGCAATGGAGAATCTGCGTCAGATTAAACTGGCGACCAGCAAAGCTACAGACCTATCCAACCAGATGCTTGCATACTCAGGAAAAGGGAAGTTTGTTGTCGAACCATTGAACCTTTCTCTGATCGTTGAAGAAATGGCACAGATGCTGGCCGTTTCTAGCAGCAAGAAAGCTACCTTACGTTATGACCTTGCTCCAGACCTTCCCAGTGTTGAGGCAGATGCGACACAACTACGCCAGATTCTTGTGAATCTCGTTATCAATGCCTCTGATGCTATTGGTGAGAACAGTGGAATTATAGCAATTTCGTCAGGAATTATAGATTGCGACCACACCTATCTACAAAAAACCTGGCTGAATGAGAATCTCGCAGAAGGTCGCTACATTTTCATTGAAGTTGCAGATACTGGCTGCGGTATGAGCCCAGAAACACTTCCACGTATTTTTGAACCATTTTTCAGCACAAAATTTACCGGCCGAGGACTTGGAATGGCTGCTGTTTTGGGAATTGTTCGTGGTCATGCCGGTGCGATAAAAGTCGACACTGAAGTTGGCAAAGGGAGCACTTTTAAAGTTTTATTTCCCGCATCAACCCTGCTAGCAACCAGGCGGGATCTTGAAATTGAAGATATGATATTACAAACAAGTGGGCTGGTATTATTGGTTGACGACGAAGAAACTGTCAGGGATATTGGAAAAGAGATGCTGGGTGAATTTGGTTTTGAAACAGTCACCGCTTGTGATGGGAAAGAAGCGTTAGATATTTTCAAACAGCAGCATAATCAAATCAGTTTTGTCCTGATGGATCTAACCATGCCCCGAATGAACGGAGAAGAAGCTTTTCGAGAGTTCCGAAGAATTGATCCTGACGTCAAAGTCATTATCTGCAGCGGTTACAATGAACAGGAAGTCTCACAACAGTTTATCGGTAAAGGGCTGTCTGGATTCCTGAAAAAACCTTATCAGTTCTCGGAATTACAAAAAGCAATTCAAAAGTTATCCTGATCAGATAAGAATACTACTTCACCGCGGTCAGAATATAAACCGGATCGTAAGCCTCAAACATTTTATAGTTTGAATGTGGACGTGTCCGGGCGATATTGACGGTAACGACTTCAACCTGATATCCGGCGTTGCCAAAATATTCATTCGCCGCTGTCAGGGTATCAAGAGTACTTGCATTCAGAACAATTCGACCACCGCTTGCCAAGCGCTGATCCACCGTATCCAGAATATCCCAAAGCCTACCACCGCTACCACCAATAAATACGCGATCAGGATCAGGTAGTTCTTCCAGACAATCGGGGGCATCCCCTTCAATCAAAGCAACATTGCGAGTATTAAATTTTTGAAGATTCTCCTTGATAAACTGCCGGGACTCAGCATTACGTTCGATAGCAAAGATCCGCCCATCAGGAAGGAGATGATCTGCCTCGACACAGATTGATCCAGATCCAGCACCAATATCCCAAAGACACATATCGTGGCGTAACTTCAATTTGGCCAGAGTGACAACCCGCACCTCTTCCTTGGTGATTAACTTTTTTATGCTGACAAACTCATCGTCAGGAATCCCGAGGGTTGGCACATAGACGTGGGAATCTTCCTCATATTCCTTGATCAGAATCAAAACATTGAGAGGAGCAACATCCAGCTCCAGTAATCCTTTAACATTAGAAACCCGGATCTTTTCTGTCGCAGTTCCCAGATCTTCACATAGGTAGGCTTTGTAGCCCCCCCGACGACGACTAAGCAACTCCCGGCCAATCATCCCCGGAGTATTGGTGCCATCAGTTAATATAGCAGCCTTGTCATTAGCCACAATACGATCAACAACATCCTTTAAGGCTCGGTCATGAACTGATATGAAAACTGAATCGTCCCAAGGCTCACGTATTTTGGCAAAAGCATATTGGACTGAGGTTACATTGGGTAGAAATTCAATCAGTTCATCCACAAGATTGCGTAATAGATAGCGCCCCAAGCCAAAAAACAAAGGATCTCCTGAGGCAAGAACGACCACGCGACTGTCACAGTCTTGCAAACGAGAAACCATTTCAGCCAGATTACGATCATCAATAGCAAAGGTCTCTCCAGAAAAATCGGGAAATAACCCAAGTAAACGCTGCGCTCCAAATAGAAGCTGACTCTGATTAATCAGTTCAAGTGC
>JASJGT010000094.1:0-19709 GCA_033791405.1 Desulfuromusa sp. | reverse complement strand
ATAATCGTAATAGAGCCCGCCAATTTTGATGAAAGCACGTGGGTTGATATCAAAGATATAGTAGGCTTCAGCAACATGACCACGGGTCGACAGTTTGCTGCCGATCAGATCATCCTGAGCTTGGGTGAACGGAGTCCAGTATTCAGAACCGTAGTTATACTCCAAACCAAATTTACCCATGGGGGCCGGAACTTGAATACCGACATAAACACCGTAACCTTCCTGGGTGTCGTCATCTTCAGCACGAGCTGGCATCATATAGACTTCTGAACCATCAGTGCTGAGTTGCGCCTCAAAAACAGCATCATTACCCATACCACCGAACATGCCAGCATCACCATTCGACTCAAGCTGGGTCATGCCAACTGAACCAAACCAGGTAAAACCGTTATCTTCTTCGCGGGTCATACCCAACGCGATCAGGTTAATATTACCGATGACCGTGCTCGGGGTATAACGAACATTAAAGTTCATGTTCGGGAATTTTTGCATATCTGTATACAAGGTTCCTGCAAACAGCTCGGCAAATTGGGTTGGAAAGGCAAAGACACCTGTAAAGCCATCCACAACATCCTGAGCTCTAAACAGAGTGGCCTGAACCATGGTCTTGCCATCGTTATAGACATCGATATTAAACCCACCGAGATGAGTATCCTTAAGGTTTGCAGTGATGTCATCATTGAACAAGGAACCATTGCCATATTCAGATTCAAAACCCTGACCATAACAAAAACGGACTGACTGGCCTTCCATTCCAGTGATTTCACTGAGATGATAGCCAATGGTAAACCCATCAAAGTTAAAGTTAACCAGATGACCCGATGGTGTTCCACCACGCAACTCATTTTCCCGATAGTTGGAAGGGGGACCATAAGTAGAGGGACGACGTCCAATTGACAGATAGAAATCACTACCGCCAATATCTTTCCAGTTAAAGAAAGCCCGCTCCACATGCATAGTGTCGCCAGAAGGACGGCCACTGCTGGTCCCGTCCATCGCAAAAGCATCCCAGGAATCAAACACTCGAGAACCGGAAGAATCGCCCCAGGCTTTATACATATTGAGACGTGCATCAAAGTTCATGTTGCTGGCGATGTCGGCTTTCATATTCAAACGCAGGCGGGTCGTGTACATGATATCGTTGTTGATATCTGATTTATGGGGAGCGGTTGCCAGGCGGAAGGCACCAACCATACCTGCTGGCATACCTGCACCAGCCCAATTACCAAAATTTGTAATGAGTTGAGTAAATGCGTCAGGATCATTAGCCTGCAAATTGTAAAACAGATAATCCAAACCAGTCGTAGGAGCACCACCTGCACTAGGATCCATTGGGTTAAAAGTTGAGCCAAAAGTGCCCAAACTTTGATCCCCAGGAATCATTCCCATGCCTTCAGCAGCTTCCGTGAAGAAATCACTAAAATCAACCTTAATCCCCGGATTAAATGTCACATCCTGGTAATGAATAGAATCCGCTGTACTCCGAAGATCTCCAGAAAAGCTGATCCGATCCAAGGCAGAGTGGCGCTCCGGCTTATCAAGCCGATCGGACATATCTTCCAATTCTTCAGCAATCTCAGCAATCTGTTTTTGCAGTTCTTCTATTGTTGGAGCGGCAAACGATGTTGCTGCAGGCAATGTCAGCAGGACAGCCAGCAATGAGACTATGAATCTATTCATGCAGTGTTACCTCCTATAAAATCTTCCGTTTAGCGTTGCAAGGTGACTTACTAACCGCAAGTTGCCGGCGATGGTGAATCAGCAGCGCTGTCATTCAAAAACTGGTGAATATCTTTCTGGTCTTTCTCGGAAAGATTTTTAAACGTGTCGCCTGGATGCTTCTCTGCAGCCTTCTTGAAGAAACGATCCCACTGTGACATGGTCTTAGTCATTGGAGTCATTTCGCCGCCTTCGCCACCGGCATCGTGACAGCTTTTACAATTTTTCTTAAACAGGTGCTTCCCTTTGCGTGCGTTACCGCCCTCGACGGCCAAAACATTTGACGCAGTGAAAGCAGTGAGAATTAATCCAAACATTAATAAGCTTTTCCAGTTCATATTATTTTCTCCTTTAGGTTGTGAATGACGGCACTCAATTCGTGCCTTGTTGACAAGAACAGTCAAGTTCAGGATCTCTAATATCATCTAAAAGCCACACTTTCAAGCCTTTTCTATACAATATTTAGGAAAAAAAGTTACATAAAGTACTTATACCCCCATAAGTGTGTGTGTTATATTGTTTTTCTTTTTATTATCTGGCAGTTAAAGATGTTTTTCTTTGTAAATATTTTCAAATCCATCCTGCACAACTTTCGCGGATTTAATCCTGATATTAGATTCTGAAGATCATTAAACTTAGAACAAATAAACAATTCTTATGGGGCTAAAAGCAATTCTTATTGCCCGAGAAGATGAAAATCGGTTTATTATCAGCGGCTATATTACAGAGCCAAATTGGCTATTAATGGATAAGTAGAAGTACCAGAAAAAAAGGGACAAAGCTTCCCTTCAACTTTATTTGAAGTCTATTATAGATTTCATAAACATTATGCCTTTGGAGGAACCACCATGATCAAACTTGATTATAGCCAATACCAATGCCCCTACCCTGTCGTTGAGACTCGCAAACAGATTCTGGCTAATCCTGGCCAATCTCTGGAAGTTCTGGTCGGTGATCAGGCGGGACGAGATAATGTCTCGCGACTGGCGACGAAAATGGGTTATCAGACAGCTGCGAAACAGGATGGTATCTACTTCCTATTGACCTTGACCCCTGCTGAGGGGAAAGACGAATCAGCAACACAGGCCGAAACAACAGCCATGACAGCCACTACTGGAAAAACGGTTATCTACTGCGGTAGTGATCGGATGGGTGATGGAGATGACGAATTTGGTCGCGTGTTGATGGTAAATTTCCTTACCACGCTCCTTGAGATGGATCCACTTCCTGACATCATCCTGTTCGTCAATAGTGGGATCGATCTCACGACCAAAGGGTCTGCCGTTCTCGAAGCCCTAAAAACCCTCGAGTCCCGTGGTGTTGATATCGCCAGTTGTGGGCTGTGTCTTGATTTTTATCAGAAAAAAGAACAATTACAGGTTGGGCGTGTGACCAATATGTACGAAATGGTCGAAGTGCAATGTCATGCGGCTCGGGTCGTCACTCCGTAAACAACTTAAAAAACACATAGTCTGCCACCAAGGCACGGAAGCACCAAGACGGGCAGAGTCAAAAAACCTTAACGGAGAGGCGGAGAAACGCTGAGAAGTTAAGAACAAAACTTTTTTTGTTCACCCAAGAAAGAGTATTTCTTAGTAAATTAATGACTTAGTGGCTATTTTTGGGTATGAAAATTTTTCTCTGCACCTCTCCGTTAAAAACCGTTTCTAGTGTCTCCCTACCTTGGCGGCTGTTTTTTTGGTTGTTTTTGTCGAAAACCACACAAATCAATAAAAGAATATGTCACATCTGTGCGGGAGCAATCTGTGCATTCCCGCAGAAATGCCAATAGTACCGCAATCTCCTTGTCTGTTTTTCAACACCCATGCTACTTTGCTCAAAATTTATCCTATTGAAACAAAATATTGGAGGACAAAGTGAAAAAACTGTTAATTCTAATTACCATGGTAGCGCTGACCTTTTCCCTCATCGCTTGCAGCCAGAACGAGCCTGCTCAGCCAACTACAAAAGCAGAAGCTCCAGTCCCAACTCCAGCAGCACAACCTGCACCTGTACCTACACCAGCTCCGGCAACAACTCCTGGTGGAACTTCAGGAACTGTTGTTGAAACCATGAATGCAGCTGGCTATACCTATGTTTATGTTGATAACGGAACAGAGAAAATCTGGGCTGCAGCACCCGAGTTTGTCGTTAAAGCTGGTGATGAGGTGATGGTTCCAGAAGGAATGGCCATGCATAACTACCACAGCCAGTCCATGGATCGTGATTTTGATGTTGTCTACTTTGTCGAATCAGTACTGAATGCCAGCAATCCAATGACGGCAGCACCCGCCTCGGCTGATATGCAAATACCTGAAGGCCATCCACCGTTGACAGGTCAAGCAGCACCACCGGAAGTTGACCTGGCAAACATCAAAAAAGCCGAAAACGGTATGGCTATTGCTGAAATTTATGCCGGCAAAGCTGATCTTTCTGGTAAAACCGTGACTCTGCGCGGGAAGGTGGTCAAATACAGCCCACAGATCATGGGCACCAACTGGATTCATCTTCAGGACGGTAGTGGTGATCAAGCCGCTGGAACTCACGACCTAACGGTCACCAGCAGCGTACAGGTTGGTGTTGGTAATACTATCGTTGCCAGTGGCCCTCTGACCCTCAACAAAGATTTTGGCTACGGTTACAAGTACGATCTGATCATGGAAAATGCCGAAGTCACCGTCGAATAGCGATCATTTTAAAGTTTTATCTTAGGAGCCTCTGGAGAGATTCAGGGGCTTTTTTTTGCGAAAAATGTCGCCACAAAAAAGATTCTAACGGAGAGACGCTGAGGTGGAGAGGTAGAGAGAAGGGCATAAATCTTTTTTCTGTTTTAAGATCTTAAAGACAATATTGATTTGTTTTTCTCTGCTCCTCTCCGTCTCTCCGTTAAAACTTTTGATCCTCTTGGAGCCTTGGTGGCAAAAATAATGGATATCAATCCCGCAATGCACGAAAGATTGTTTCAGCCAAATTCGCAGACATCCCTGGCATCAGGTGCAAATCATCCAGAGAAGCAGCACGGATTTTTTTTAAACTGCCAA
Source organism: Desulfuromusa sp. (assembly GCA_033791405.1). Taxonomy (GTDB): domain Bacteria; phylum Desulfobacterota; class Desulfuromonadia; order Desulfuromonadales; family Geopsychrobacteraceae; genus Desulfuromusa. The sequence continues at coordinate 14,949 of JASJGT010000094.1, read as the reverse complement.
AATGTTTCAATAATGCCTTTCGGCGGCTTGGACCAACCCCGGGGATATCTTCCAATGATGAACGTAAACTCGCTTTGCTGCGTAATTTCCGATGATAGGTAATAGCAAAACGGTGCGCCTCATCCCGCAACCGCTCTAGCAGAAACAAACTGGCAGATCCCTGCCGAAAACTGACCGGATTTTTCCGTCCGGGAAGAAAAAAACGTTCTTCACTACGCTCGACAACTTTGCCACGCACATTTGCCATTACCCTACTTTTGGCAATCCCTACAGCTCCAATTTTTTCCTCTAAACGGAATTCCTCAAGCACCATTGACAGGACTCCAAGTTGCCCTTTACCTCCATCGATCAAAATCATATTAGGCAAGTTTTGATCCTCAATTCCACGTGATAACCGCCTGCTCAACACTTCCCGTAACGATGCATAGTCATCGGCACCCTGCACCGTTTTGATTTTATAACGGCGATACTCAGCCGTAGCAGGTTCACCGTTAATCAGCACAACCATGCTACCAACCGAATGGTTGCCCTGAACATTTGAAATATCATAGCATTCGATCCGCGCAGGCAAACACGGCAAGTGAAACTTTCCCCTTAATTCTTCAAGTAACTGCTCTCGAGCCAGTTTCCGTTGTCCACGTTGACGGTAAGATTCCTGAGCATTGCGTTGCGCCATGAGACAGAGGCGTTTTTTTTCGCCACGCTGTGGAGCCAGCAAGCGAACTTTTTTTCCACGTTTCTCACTTAGCCACTCACCAAGCAAATCGGCACTTTCCAATGAAAAAGGGAGGAGCAGTTGATCAGGAACAATAACTTGTCGTGAGTAATACTCCTGTAAAAAACCACTGAGTAACTCGGGCAAATCAAGTTTCCACTCAAGTGGGTAGCTACGACGACCAATTAATCTGCCGTGGCGGATAAACAACAATGTCACTTCTACCTCGCCACCATCCTGATGCAATCCAATCACATCCTGATTCCCACCATCGTAGTCGGTCACTTTTTGCTTTTCAATACTCTTTTCGATGGAAGAAATCTGATTACGCAACCGAGCCGCATCTTCAAAACGCATCTCCTCTGAAGCTTCACTCATCCGTTGTTGTAAACGTGCAATCACTTCTGACTCCCGCCCTTCCAACAATTGAATCACCCCATCCACCAGCTTACGATAATCGGATTGAGTAATTTTCCCGTGGCAGGGGGCACTGCACTGACCAATCTGGTGAAACAAGCAGGGGCGGCCACGTTTGCTGCAACGTTCGATGGAAGAATGGCGCAGGGGAAAAATTCGATAAATTTCTTTGAGGGTTTCGCGAATCGCCGATGCTGAAGAATAGGGGCCAAAATAGTGAGCCCCATCATTTTTCACTTGTCGCACCACCTGCATCAGTGGAAAGGGCTCGTTTAGATCAATTCGTACCGAAACATAGGTTTTGTCATCACGTAAATCAATATTGTAACGGGGGCGATATTTTTTTATCAGGGTATTTTCAAGTAGGAGCGCTTCTTTTTCGGTATCGGTGATAATAACTTCAATCCGCTGCACCTTTTCCATCAATAGTGGAATATGGAGCCGCCCATCACCCGCCGCTGAAAAATAGCTACGCAACCGATTGCGCAGTAACTTGGCTTTACCGACGTAAAGAACTTCATCAGATTCACCGAACATTTGGTAGACACCAGGGGTCTGCGGATATTGTTTTAGATCAATCGAAATCATTGTGTCAGGATAGTCAAGAATCGCTTCAAGATAAAGACCTGTTTACAGCTATGCCTTTTTGTCTGGTACTCACTGAACTTATTGGTATAATAAACGCTGAACAGATGGATAGCCTGTAAGCACTTAAGCTGTCGCAGAAGAAATCTCCTATCGCCCTGATTGCATAAAAATATACATTCTATTTCAAAGGTAAAATTGTGAATCCATTCTGGAGTAATATTTTTCAAAACAGCGGCTACGAACAAACCTTGGCCTATTTCCTCAGCACCATGCCAATGTTCAAAAAATTGGATAAGCGCGAGCTGGCCTTTCTTGCAAATATTGTCCATGAACGAAACTATGAAGCAGATGAAACAGTTTTCAGCGAGGGGGATATCGGTTCAGGAATGTATTCCATCCGTTCAGGGCAAATACAGATTTTCAATAGAAACGAACATGGAGAAGAAACTGAACAAGCCATCCTTGAAACAGGGGATTTTTTTGGTGAAATTGCCTTGACTGCATCGCGTCCGCGCTGTGCATCAGCTCGAGCCACCGAACCCACTGTATTGGTTGGATTATTCCGCTCCGACATGTTGGAAGCTGTCCGTCGTCATCCGGCTCCATCGGCAAAAATCATGCTGGGGTTAAACCGGGTTATCAGTGACCGATTACTGCAATGCAGTGTCCAACTTGAAGAGTTAAAAAAACAGCTGGTTGATAATCGAAAGCAGCAGACTGATGCATAACCAAAACAACATGAGCCGTGCTCAGGTCGCAGTTCTTTACCTGGTTCTGACAACCTCAATTGCCTCGGGAATTGCTATTTATTCCTCAGCCTCCACCATCACCGGGTTGTTAAAAACTGCAACAGCTGGTCTCTTTCTGCCACTTTTAATTTCGTTGATTGTCTCTTTTTTGCTCGATCCGGTTGTCCATTTTTTTGAAGGTGAAAAAATCAATCGAACCCTCAGTATTTTTATTGTCTACATCGTTCTGTTCTCACTGGTTTTATTGCTCCTCCTGGTTATTGGACCGCCTAACTGGAAAGGGATGATACAAGCCCTCCAAGCTGATTTTCCCCGCTATGTCAGTGGAGCGATTGCGTACCTAAGCGGGTTACTGGCGACGGCCCAGCAACACTTCCCCTTCATCACCCACTATGACATTGCCGAACGGCTGAGTTCGGCGTCGCAATCATTCTTTGGCCTGATCCTCAAAGAAACTCCACGATCTGCCATGCGGATCGGCAGCCTATTACTACTGGTCCCTCTGTTTACCTTCTTTTTCCTGCGCGACAGCCGCCGGATTATGCGCAGCCTGATCTCTTTATCTCCGAACCGTCATTTTGAAATGGTTCTCGATATTTATGCAAATGTCAGCTGGCAGTTAGCACATTTTATTCGTGGAAGAATTTTTGAAGCATTGATCATTGGAATGGTTGTTTGGATGGGATTATCTCTTACTGATATCCGCTATGCACCGATTTTAGCAGTCGTTGCCGGAGCCAGCAATCTTATCCCCTATATCGGCCCTATCATCGGGATGATTCCCGGGCTGGTGATTGCACTGGTTGACCTGGGAATGGGTGGACAATTCTGGTGGATTCTCTGCGTCTATTTGCTCATCGCCCAGATAATTATTGATAATTTCATCCTCATCCCAATCCTTATTTCCAAAGTATCGAATCTGCACCCCCTCTGGGTTATTCTGGCGATTGTTATGGGTGGCAAGCTTTACGGAGTATTGGGGATGATTATCGGTGTTCCAATTGCCAGTATCATCAATATCATCATCATCTCAATTCACCAATACCGTCGCTCATTCAATCCCTACCAACGTTATTTTACCAGTCGGGGAAAACTTCTCTGACCGAATTTTCACCAGCGAAAAAATGGATGAGATAAAGCAGGAGGTCATTCATCATACCCTGCTTATCTGTCCTGTTACTGATAGACTTTTATATCCGTTTTTCCAGAAAAATCCGCAAACCGAAACTAACCAGGACAAGCCCTCCCAATCCTTCGGCAAGCCGCCCCAACAAACTCCCCTTGAACCAGCCATGCAGCCGGCAAACCAATAGCGTCAGAAACCCTTGATAGATCATCGCAATAACAAAATGGACTGCCGCCATAAACATTGATTGTAAAATTGGTGATCGCCCTGGATCAATAAATTGCGGTAAAAAAGCCATGTAAAAGAGTAATGCTTTAGGATTAAACACATTACAGATAAATCCCTCCCGCAGAGAACGTTGCAGTTGAAATTGGCGGGGAATCGTCTGTTGAATTTCTTGTACTGGCAAGGTCTTCCCTCGCATGGCCTTCCATAGACTGCAACCGCCCAACCAAAGCAAGTAACCACCACCAATCAGTTTAAGAATATTGAACGCAACCGCTGATTGCAGCAGTAGCGCCGAAATTCCCAAAGCAGAAACCAAAGCGTGAACAAATAACCCGGAGCAAATTCCTGTGCTGGTGGTAATGCCATCCTTCCACCCACCACGGGAGGTATTTCTGACAACTAATAAAGAATCAACACCTGGAAACAGGGTCAACAAGGTTATCGCAATAAAAAACGTCCAGAATTGATCAATCATAGAGATCTCATAATAAAGTCCGTCTATTGACTACCACCCAGCTCACGGGAACGCGCAGCAGAGGCAGAAACAGCTTCCATCAATGTTGTACGCAACCCGTTCTTCTCCAGAGTACTGACTCCGGTAATCGCTGTTCCACCCGGGGAACAGACCCGATCACGCAAAATTGCTGGATGCTCGCCTGTTTCGCGCACCATCAATGCTGCGCCAACAACAGTTTGCACCGCCAACGCATGAGCAATATCACGTCGCAAACCTTCGCGCACTCCGCCATCGGCAAGTGCTTCTATCACCGTGTAGATATAGGCTGGGCCGGAACCAGATAATCCAGTGGCAGCATCCATCTGTCGCTCATCGATCATTTGAACCTTACCAACCAACTCAAACAATTGTTTCACGACAGCAAGATCCTCCTGACTGGCATAGTGACCCCGGCATATTGCACTGGCAGCTTCCCCAACCAGAGCTGGAGTATTTGGCATGACCCGTACAACCTTGGGGGCTCCCTGGAAAAACTTTTCAATTACTCCAGTCGTGACTCCAGCTAAGATCGAAATAATCAATTTATCGCTACTATAAACACCTGCAACTTCTTCAAGAACCTCGACAACGATCTGGGGCTTAATCGATAAAACTACAATATCGCAGTGTTCCATCAGCGCCAGATTATTGACCGCCAGTTGAATGCCAAAAGCTTCGACCAGATGTTCACGGCGCAGCTCACTTGGCTCTGATGCCATGATCTTGTCAGCAGGAAATGATCCTGCCAGCAAACCTTTAATCATCGCTTCTGCCATGTTACCGCCACCTATAAAACCTATTTTTTGAGCATTTGTCATATTTTACCCCTTTGTTTGTCTACTCTAAGCGACTGATCTTTAATAATTTCACAAAAAATACGCTAGCTAAGCAAAAAAGTCATCAGCAGAAAACAAAAATGCAGTAGAGTATGGATAAATTATCTTGTAAGGATTAAAAAATGGATCTCTGGTACACCGAAAAACATAGCGAAAACGTTGGCATCACTATGAAGACTGCCAAGACCTTGTTCTCCGGAAAAAGTAAGTTTCAGCAACTTGACATTGTTGAAACACTCGAATTTGGTCGGATGATGCTCCTCGACGGATTGGTTATGGTGACCGAACGTGACGAGTTCATCTATCACGATATGATCGTCCACCCGGCACTGTTCACCCATCCCAATCCAAAAAAGGTTCTGGTCATTGGTGGTGGCGATGGCGGTAGTATTCGGGAAATCATGAAACACCCGGAAGTTGAACTGGCGGTGCTTTGCGAAATTGACGGGCTAGTGATTGAAAAATCTATCGAGTTCCTCCCTTCCATGGCCTCCGAAATTGACGGAACCAATCCCCGAGTTAAATTGCATGTCGATGATGGATTGGCTTATATCCGCGACCATCAAAATGAATTCGATATTATCCTGGTCGATTCAACCGACCCGATTGGACCGGCAGTGGGTTTATTTGAAGAAGGTTTTTATCGATTGGTTTTTACAGCTTTAAAAGATGACGGGATCATGATCGCACAGAGTGAATCCCCTTTTTATCATGCTGAAATTCAGAAAAATATGTATCAAAATTTGCGGGCAGTATTTCCACTGGTGGAGATGTATCAAGCGTTTATCCCAACCTACCCGAGTGGCTTCTGGAGCTTTGCCTTTGCCAGCAAGAGACATCATCCGATCACCGACTTCGATCATGATCGTGCTGCCAAACGTAATTTTCATTCTCGTTACTATAATGAGGATCTGCACCGCGGTGCTTTTATGCTGCCAACCTTTGCCCGCGAGAACATAGCTGAATGAGTACTCAACCTGACAACAACTGGTCTACCGCTGATTCCGCAGCACTCTATGGAATTGATCAATGGGGTGAAGGGGATTTTGCAATTTCAAAAACCGGTGATGTCACCATCACAATCCCTTTTCCTGCCGGTGAAATTTCCGTTTCTCTGATCGACATCATCCAAGCAGCCCGTGATCGTGATCATGAGTTGCCACTGTTGTTACGAATTGAGAACTTGCTGGATTCACGAGTTTCAGAAATCAATGAAACTTTCCGGCAAGCTATCAAAAATTCCCAATACACCGGAACGTACCGCGGAGTGTTCCCCGTAAAAGTTAACCAGCAATGTACAGTGATCGAAGAAATCAGTCGCTTTGGCGCAGATTTCGAGCACGGCCTGGAAGCCGGAAGCAAAGCAGAACTGCTACTGTGTCTCGCTAGTTTAAATGAAAACGGCCTGTTGATCTGTAATGGGAACAAGGATCGGGATTTTATCGATCTGGGTTTGTGGGCAAACAAACTGGGGCACCGCTGTTTTTTTGTCATTGAATCGCCGATTGAATTACCACTAATTATCGAGCGGAGCCAAAAACTTGCTATTCAACCACTGATCGGATTGCGCATCAAAATATCCTCCAAGGTTGGTGGTCTCTGGACAGAAACCAGCGGTGATCGCAGCAGTTTTGGCCTCAGCACAGCACAGCTGATCGCAACAGTCGATGAACTGCGTAATGCAGGAATGCTCGATTGTCTGCAACTACTACACTGCCATCTTGGCTCTCAGATCCCAGATATAAGGGAGATTGAGACAGCAGTCCAAGAAGCCAGTCGTTTTTATGCTGACTTGGCCGCAGAAAAAGTTCCTCTGAAATATCTTGATCTTGGGGGAGGCCTGGCTGTTGATTACATCGGCAATCAATCTCTCCACAGCCATTCTCGCAACTATGATTTACCCGGGTATTGCCGCTGCATCGTTGAAACGATCAAGAAGACCCTTGCTCCACACAATATCGATCATCCTGTCATCATTACGGAGTCAGGACGCGCGACTATTGCCCATACGTCAATCCTATTATTCGATATTCTCCATGTTATGCGCTACGAAGCCATGGCACTTCCTGACAGTTGTCCAAAAAACAGCCATCCTCTGGTTGCCCGACAATTTCAACTCTACAACGATGCAGCTGAAATTGACCTCAGCGCTGGCTATACAGAATCGCTCACAAACCGTGATCGAATAAGGGACTTGTTCAGAAACGGGGAGATCAGAGTACGGGAACGTGCACTGGGAGAAAACCTGTTTCTGGCGATTGCTCACACCCTCTCAAAACGGTTGGATCGACTTGAAGAAACGCCTGCTTCACTATCTGGGTTGAAGCATAATCTGGCCGATATTTATTATGGAAATTTCAGTGTTTTCCAATCGCTGCCTGATACTTGGGCGATTGATCAGATGTTCCCGATCATGCCGATTCAGCGGCTTGATGAATTTCCAGAACGACAGGCGACCATTTCGGACCTCACTTGCGATTGTGACGGTAAACTTGATCGCTTCATCCTTGCTGGTGGAGAGAGTAAAACCTTGCCAGTGCATCCACTTAAATCGGATCAGGATTACATCCTTGGAACTTTTCTGATGGGCGCCTATCAGGAGACCCTAGGTGATCTGCACAATCTGTTCGGAGATACCAACGTGATCAACATCCGGATCAATGAAGATGGTGGGTTTGATGTCATCGAAGAACAATCGGGTGATACAATTTCTGAAGTTTTAAGCATGTTAGAGTACAATCCGACGTCCTTTTATAAAGGGTTTCGCAACAAAGTAGAGCTGGCGGTCAAGCAGAAGAGAATCAACGTCACGGAAAGACAGCAGATTTTAAATCAATTTTCCACCCAACTAAATGGTCAAACCTACTTTAAATCTTGAAATAACGTGGAATATATCTTTACAGGGAGAATGCAATGACAATTGAGGAGTTAGCCAGATTTGATGGTAGTGACGGCCGTGCAGCCTATGTTGCAGTCAACGACATCATATATGATGTCAGCTCAAGTCAACGCTGGAAAGAGGGTCATCATGAGAAGACACACCAAGCCGGACAGGATCTGACCGAAGAACTGAAGACTGCTCCTCATGTCAGAACTGTAGTTGAACGTTTCCCGGTGGTCGGTAAAATTGAAAAAAAAGGTGCTCAAAAGAAAGAAACAACTGCAGGGATTCCACTATTATCAATCATAATCATGGCTTTTGTAGCGTTACTGATGATTGTCACATACATGCTCTAAACAACAAAGCTGTTCCAGGCAAGGGACAGCTTTACTTTCTTATTCTTTTTTCGTCTGACGGCTACACTGCAAATATTTTTTCGATCATTCTCGGAAGTTCACTGCAGACTGATGTTTTAGCCAGCACGGCAGCAATATTGGCTTTATCCATCCCCTTTTCCTGCATCGTCAAAAGATGACCTGAACAGAGAATCACCGGGGTCGATGGTGAAAGCATAAAGACTTGTTGCGCCAACTCAATACCATTCATTCCTGGCATCGATTCATCGGTGATGATCAAGTCAAAAGAGTTTGCCTGCTGTTGAAATAGTTGCAAAGCGGCACCCCCATCAAACGCACAGGTTACCTTGTAGCCAAAATCTTCAAGAAGGTCAGCACCTAATAAAGCAAGGCATTCTTCATCATCAACAAACAGAATCTTTTTTTGCTGATTTGATATCTGTTCTTCTGCCATCTATTCCACCTAATTTTCCCACTTAGTCCAACGGGATCAGAACCAGGACAATTCCCTGAGATAATGTTTCATGTAATCTTCTAACCTCCCCACGGAATTTTAGCTGACCAATTTCAATCTCAGCCTTTGGATTTCGCTCTTCTCCAAGACGATCAATCAATGCATTAACCGCTGGGGAAAACACTTCTTCACGATCATTTCCCAGTGGTCCCATCCCACCATAGGGGAACAGATCACGCGCGTATTCATTACAATGAACAATCATTTGTTCTGGATCAATACCAAAAATGACCACCGGGATAACATCAAGGACGCCCTGCGATATCTGCAATATACTATTACGGATTTCCAGTATTTCAGTACGCTTGCTCACCAATTTGTCTAGATTGTCTTTTGTTTCTTGTAATTCTTGACTCAGTCGAGTGTTTTCATCTTGCAATTTTTGGTATTGATCCATCGGTAAATATCCCAAAATAAACTCAGTTAGCAGTCCGAAAAAGGGTTCGATCCCCACTCACAGAAGTAACATTAACATAATCTATTATTAATATCTAACAATAAATTATATTTAGTTCCAGATAAATCAAGATTTTAGCTTGCTATTTTGAACAATAATTAATAAACTCAAACCCACAAAGGAAATTGATTGAATAATTCATTGATGGGTTGGAGACTGAGTCTATGGCAAGAATGGTAGAAAATCCTGATCTCGCATTTCGTTTAGCCCGGGCAATTGTATCCGATATTGCCCTGTATAATCAGGACAAGGTGTCTGAGGGGATTAAAAGTGACAGCATTTTTGAGATCATGGATGAAGAGCTTGAAGAAGGTCGCGAGCACTTTTATACCCGGGTTTCACCTGAGATGCAAAACCGCGAGCACCTTTATGAACGTGCCATTGTTGATGTTATGATTAAGCAAGCGGGGAAAATCGAAAGTCAGATCTGGTAAATGACTTCAACCCGGCAGCTGCTCTTTCCCGACGACCGTCCGGCAGAGCGACTGGATACTTTTGTTGCTGAATGTCTGCCGGATGTCAGCCGCTCGCAACTTAAAAAACTAATTAACAGTGGACAGATTACCCTCGATGGAGCCATCACAAAGGCGAGCAGCAAGCTTAAGGGTGGCGAATCAGTCCAAGTTGTTTTGCCCGATCCTGAATCGATTGAAGCCCTCCCTGAAGCCATTCCCCTGCATGTCCTTTACGAAGATCAAGATCTGATTGTTATTGATAAACCAGCCGGAATGGTTGTCCACCCCGCTGTTGGGCATCCCCATGGAACCCTTGTCAATGCTCTCCTCCACCACTGTACCGATCTAGCCGGAATTGGTGGTGAAATACGGCCCGGGATTGTCCATCGAATCGATAAAGACACCTCAGGGGTTATTGTTGTCACTAAGAATGATCTCAGCCATCAACATTTGGCCGCCCAGTTTAAAGATCATTCCATCAAGCGGCGTTATCTGGCACTGGTTCATGGAGCCCCGAACGGCCATTCTGGAACAATCGACCAACCTATTGGACGGCACCCGACTCAGCGCAAAAAAATGAGTAGTAAAGCCAGAAACAGCAAGCGAGCGGTAACCCATTGGAAAGTCATAAAGCAATATAATATCAACCGCCTGAGTCTGGTTGAACTCAGATTAGAAACCGGGCGGACCCACCAGATTAGAGTCCACTTTACAGAGATAAATTGTCCCTTGATTGCTGATCCGCTCTACGGCAACCGCTCCAGAACAATCGCAATCAAAGATATGGAATTGCGCAAATTGATTGATCAACTACCGGGACAAGCGCTCCATGCTCAGTGTCTAGGATTTACTCACCCCCGGAGTGGAAAATATCTGGAATTTTCCAGCGAAATACCGGAAACTCTGCAAAGAATCCTCACTCATTTAGATCATGAAGACTAACAACGGAGTTATCAATGAAGCTTGTTCGACAAAGTAAAATTTCCTACCTGCAACCAACTCAACTATCAGTCGGCTTGATTGCCGGATTCAGCACTCGCAATGGTGGGGTCAGTCGGCCCCCCTACAACTCTTTGAACATGGGCTATGGAACCGATGACCAGTTGGCAAATGTAGAGGGAAACCGGGCAACCTTTACCCGTGCATTTAACTTGTCGCCACACCAGTTATTGACAGTTAAACAGGTTCATGGCGATGACCTGTTGTTGATTGATGAATCCAACCCAGATCTAAGCCATTTTTTAAGTGTTGAAGTTGATGCCATTCTCACCAACCAACCAGGCATTATGATCGGTATTTTAACTGCTGATTGTTTTCCTCTTTTGATCTGGCATGAAAAGATGAAAATTGCAGCAGCAATCCATGCCGGCTGGCGTGGGGCAGCAAACGGACTGATCGCTAAAGTGGTACAGACAATTCATAACCACTTTGATTGCCCAGTAGCAGAACTTCAGGTTGCAATTGGACCAGGGATCGGGGCGCACTCTTATGAAGTTGATCGTCCAGTTCGTGATGCTTTCAGACAGGGAAGTGGATACTGGAATGAAATTTCAAAAGAAACCAAGCTGGGACATTGGCAATTAGATATCCCACTCAGTTGTCAGCTGCAATTGGAGCAATCTGGGATAAAACCGCAAAATATAGAAATAGCTGAGCAATGCACCTGCTGCCATCCGGAACTATTTTTCTCCCATCGGCGCGACAACGGTGTAAGCGGACGGCAGATTGGCTTTATTCAACTGCCGTAAAGCAGAGAAAACAGCATTTTTTCGCTTTTTTACAATTTTAGCCACAAATTCAGTTTTTTGTCAGAATTACAGTTTATACTTCAGAAATATTTTAACAATTTACCTGTTGATTTCAGGTTCCGGAGGGGGGAAGCCCCCATCGTCTACAGGACGATGGGGGCTTTCTAGTTTTTAATCTAACTATTTATGCCAAAATGATGGGAAGAAAAGAACCAGAACGGTAAACAGTTCAAGTCGCCCCATCAGCATACAAACAATCAGAACTGACTTACCAAAACCCGGAACATGGGCAAAATTATCGACAGGGCCAACAGATCCAAGACCTGGTCCGATATTGGATAAACAGGCAATCACCGCACCGCCAGCAGAGACCAAATCCATTCCGCTGGCAGCGACCAACAGCGATCCAACCACAAAAACACCGATAAAAAGGGCGAAAAAACCAAGGATTGACTGTAAGACATCCTTATCAACCGGATGATTCCCCAGCTTGACCAATCGAATCGCACGTGGATGAATGAGGCGAAATACTTGCACTTGGGCATGTTTAAACAAGAGGAGGATTCGCGCTACTTTCATTCCACCGCCGGTGGAACCGGCACAGCCACCAATGAACATCAACAACACCAGCAGATATTGAGGTAACACTGGCCAAAGTTCAAAGTCAGCAGTACCAAATCCAGTGGTTGTCATGATCGAAGAAACTTGAAATATGGAATAACGAAAATTTTCTCCGAATTGCCGATAAACGCCACCAGTCCAGTTGAACGTCATAATAATAACGGTTACTACCAGGATAATCCCCAAATAGACACGCAGTTCCTCACTACGGAAGAACTCTCTAGCTTTGCCGCGCAATACTTGAAAGTGGAGAGCAAAGTTAATCCCGGCAAGAATCATAAACAAGGTAATCACACCATCAATGTAACTGCTATCATAAGCCGCTACTGAACTATTTTTTGTTGAAAAACCACCGGTTGCCAAAGTTGTAAAAGAGTGACAGACGGCGTCAAAGAAAGACATCCCCCCAAACATCAACAGGACCGTCTCCACCATAGTCAACAAAAAGTAAACTCCCCAGAGCATTTTGGCTGTATCTTGAATTCGAGGTTTTAATCGGTCCGCCGTCGGGCCAGGAACTTCGGCCTTAAATAACTGCATCCCCCCTACCCCCAACATGGGTAGAATTGCTAGAGAGAGGACAATAATTCCCATCCCACCAAGCCACTGGGTCAACGAACGCCAAAATAGCAAACTTCGTGGCATTGCTTCAATTTCAGTCAGAATGGTCGAGCCAGTCGTGGTGAAACCACTCATGGTTTCAAAAATAGCATCAAGGGGTGAAGAAATAGCGCCGGAGATCAGGTAGGGAAGTGCACCAAACACCGCAAACACGGTCCAGCCGAAAGTGACAACAGCAAATCCTTCTCGAACAGTGAGTTCCTTCGGACTTTTACAAAATCGAAACAGGAGTCCACCGACAATAAAACAGATGACAGCAGAAAGGACAAATGCAGACCACGTACCATCAGCATAATAGAAGGAGAATGGTAAGGGAGCAAAAAGGGATGCACCAAGAAACAGCAGCAACGCTCCCAGGATACGTAACGTCAGGATAAGGTTCATTTAGGCAAAAAACCTTTCCACCTTATGCAACGCTTCTGGAAGGGTAAAAACGACCACCCGATCCCCCGCTTCCAGCATACTTTCTCCGGTTGGAATTTCGTATTTATCCCCCCGCACAATCGCACCAATGATCGCTCCACGCGGAAAGTGCAACCCACTCAGAGGGGTCGCCAACAAGCCACTATCTTTACTGATTTCCAACTCCAAAACCTCAGAATTGCTTCCTTCAACGGCGGTGAGAGAAATAATATCACCGCGGCGAACAAACTTCAGGATCGCCCCCGCAGCTGCCAACCGGGGTGAAATGCAAGCATCAATGCCCAGATCGGAAGCCAAGCCAATCAATTCTGGTTGGCTCACCAGAGCCAGTGTCCTTCGAACATTATGTTGTTTAGCTAACAAGCAGGTCAAAATATTGGTCTGGTCATTTTCGGTGACCGCAATAAAAACATCGGCATCCGTCAGACCTTCATCCACCAGAGTCTGAACATCCAACCCTTCCGCATTAATAACAACCGCCTTATTTAACTGCTCTGCCAATTTAAAACAGCGATCCTCATCTTTTTCAATCAATTTGGTGTGAAAATGAAGCTTTTCCATATTCTGCGCAACCTGCAGACCAATACGACTTCCCCCCAGAACAAACACCCGGTGATTCGGTTTTTTCTCCAAATGTTCCGACTGGAGCAAATAGTTGATCGCCGGTAGTTCTTGTTGTGGAGCGAATATATAAATCCGGTCACCAGCCTGAATCACATCAGCCCCATGTGGAATAATAGTTGTATTACCCCGGCTGATGGCCACAACCAAGAAACGGTACATGCCGCGCAATTCACCCAATTCAGCCAAAGTTAAATCACACAAGGGGCTTTCTGCTTCAATCCGGTACCCCTGAAATAAAATCTGCCCTTCGGCAAATTCAGCAACATCAAAAGCCTTGGAATTACAAGCGAGCTTGGAAAGTTCCTCAGCAACGGCATCATCTGGGTTAATCAACAGATCGATCCCCAGTTTTTCTTTGGAAAGAACTGCTTTGCTGCTGGTGTATTCAATATTTTTAGTCCGAGCAACCAGAATTTCAACCTGGTACTCACGTGCAAGAAGACAAGCGAGGATATTCACCTCATCCATATTAGTGACGGCAATAAAGATATCGACATCTTTAATGCCAGCTTGTTCCAAAATTTCGGCACTGGCTCCATTGCCAACCACGCCTAAAACATTGAGACGATCTTGAGCCCGCTCTACGACCACTTCATCCTGATCAACCAAGGTGATTTCATGTCCTTCACGGGAAAGACGGTCGCACAAAAAATAACCTACCTGACCGGAACCAACGACAAGAATTTTCATATATTATCTCTTCTAGAAGGTATTTAACTGTAAACAATAACTTGGCAAGATCGCATAAATTGGCCAATTGTGCAATAATCTGCCGGGACACAAGGAGAAGAGATGGACTGGGAAATTGGTGTTGATGAAGAACAGATCCGCCGGGAACGGGAAAAAGCGCGCGCGCTACGCAAGCAAAACTGGTGGAAAAACCGGATTGCTAAGGGTGCTTGTCACTATTGTGCCAAATCGGTTGCACCCAAGGATCTGACCCTCGACCACATTGTTCCCCTGGCTCGGGGGGGGCGTTCAACGAAAGGGAACTGCGTTCCCGCCTGCAAAGATTGTAACAATCAGAAAAAAGATCTCCTGCCGCTGGAATGGGAAGAATACCTGCAACATTTACAAAAACAGTAACTCCTTAT